>DVHY01000118.1 GCA_018711755.1 Candidatus Limivicinus faecipullorum
TAAAGCTTGCAAAAAGTTGTGAAAACGCCGCAAAATCGCAGATTTTGCGGCGTTTGGTGGACTCGAAGGGATTCGAACCCTCGACCCCCACAATGCGAATGTGGTGCGCTCCCAACTGCGCTACGAGCCCAAGTATTGAATTAAAGGGGCATATAACCGAACCGCTTGCTCTCCCAACTGCGCTACGAGCCCAAATATTGAATTAAAGGGGCATATAACCGAACCGCTTGCTCTCCCAACTGCGCTACGAGCCCAAGTATTGAATTAAAGGGGCTTATAAGCGAACCGCTTGCTTTGCCGGCCGAGTCACAGGCCCGGGAAGCGGATTGGCGGAGAAACGGACCGAAGCGCCATAAAGGGCTTCCTGCTCACGCTCCATGACTTGTTCATTATATCACAGTTTGCCTTTTTGTAAAGAGAAAAAATGGGATTGATTAAATCAAAAAATTGTAGTAGAATAACAGCGTGACTTTTGACAAGGCTGCACTAGTTGGGGAGCCAGCGGTGCCCTGTAACCTGCAATCCGCTATAGCAGGGATGAATTCCCTGGTGAGGACCTGCGCTGTACCGTCTGACTCCGGTAAGCAGTAATGACGATTCGGTCTTGCGCAACGGGAACCCGTGAACCATGTCAGGCGGGGAACCGAGCAGCATTAAGCGGTGCTTTCCGTGTGCCGCAAGGATACCGGATCCGAGCCGGCTGCCGGCGTAACGGGTATAGAGTAGCGTTCGATTCAGGGTGTGCAGTCTTGTCAAGGGTCACATTTTTTTAACTGCCGG
The DNA here is from genome assembly GCA_018711755.1 of Candidatus Limivicinus faecipullorum. GTDB lineage: Bacteria > Bacillota > Clostridia > Oscillospirales > Oscillospiraceae > Limivicinus > Limivicinus faecipullorum. The sequence continues at coordinate 781 of DVHY01000118.1, forward strand.
CCGGAACGGAGGTGCGTTATGTACCAGGCATTGTATCGAAAGTGGAGGCCCCAGACTTTTGATGAGGTCGTGGGCCAAAAGCATATAACGGAAACATTGAAGAACCAGGTGAAGACCGGGAGATTATCCCATGCCTATATATTCATAGGCACCCGGGGAACGGGCAAGACCACCTGCGCCCGCATCCTGGCCAAGGCCGTCAACTGTGAAAACCCGGTGGACGGCAACCCCTGCGGCAAGTGTCCCGCCTGCCGGGGGATAGCTGAGGGCTCGGTGATGGACGTGGTGGAGCTGGACGCCGCCTCCAACAACGGCGTGGAGAATGTACGGGCACTCAGGGAAGAGGCGATCTTTTCCCCAACTACGGTGAAGAAGCGGGTGTACATCATCGACGAGGTACACATGCTGTCCACCTCCGCCTTCAACGCCCTTCTGAAAATATTGGAGGAGCCGCCGGAGCATCTCATGTTCATCCTGGCCACTACGGAGCTGCAGAAGGTCCCGGCCACCATTCTGTCCCGCTGCCAGCGCCACAGTTTCCGGCGGATAGACACTCCGGAAATAGCGGAGTACCTGGAGTATATCGCAAAGCAGGAGCGGCTGAAGCTCAGACCCGAGGCGGCGGAGCTGATAGCCCGCCTGGCGGAGGGGGGCGTCCGGGACGCCCTGAGCCTGCTGGACCAGTGCTCGGCCAGAGAAGAGATAGACGTGGATGCGGTATATTCGGCAATGGGCCTTGCAGGCAACCGGCGCATAGCCCAGCTGCTGGAGCTGATATTGGACCGGAATACCCAGAGCGCCCTCAAGAGCTTTGAGGCCCTGTGGATGGACGGGAAAGACCCGGCCACTCTTTTGGGGGAACTGGCGGGCCTGCTGCGGGACTCCCTGATGTTTCGGGTGGCCCCCAAGGGGGCATTGGAGCTGGTGTCCGGCAGCTATGACGGGGATACCTTGAAGGGCTTTGCAAAGCGTCTTACAACGGAGGAACTGCTGTCGGCGCTGGACACCTTGCAGAGGGCCCAGGCCGCGATGAAGGACGTGAAGAACCCCAGGCTCTCGGCTGAACTGTGCATCGTCTCCCTGTGCGAGAGTCCGGCGGGGGAGAGCCTTGGCGAGCTCCGGGCCAGGATATCCCGGCTGGAAGAGCAGCTGAGCCGGGGCGTGATACCGGCCCCGGCGCCTGGGGGAGAAAGGGCGGAGCCGGAGGAAGAACTCCGGCGGCCTTCCCGGCCCCCTGAGGACTATTACGAGGATATGGAGCCGCCCCGGCCGCGGCAAGAGGAGGACGAGCCGGAAGATGAGCTGGACCCCCTGGCCTTCCAGGAGGAGCAGCCGGAGGACAGCTTCCTGCAGCGGAGCCGGGAGCGTCCGCCTGAGCCTGTCCCGGAGGCGGGAGAGCGGCCCGGCATCCGGGAGCTCTGGCCGGCAGTGTGTGAAAAGGCTGCGCCGGAGCTGCCCATGGACCTGCGCATGCACCTGAAAGACAGCGCCGCTGTGGAAGCGGTGCTGGACGGAGGGGTGCTGAAGCTGATGGTAAAGGCGGGCTTCATTTACGGGCGCTTCAACAGACCCGATGTAATAGCCAAGCTCTCTGCGGCGGCCGAGGCCGTCAGCGGCAGGGAGATGCGGGTGCTTATCTGCGAAAAGCAGGAGCAGCAGCCCCGGCAGAAGCGGGAGCTGGAGGAACTGAAGGCTTTCAAAGAGGTCAGGTTCATATAAAAAATATCAGACTAAACTATCGATTTGGAGGAATATAACATGGCAAAAGGCGGATTTCGCGGCGGCTTCCCCGGCGGAGGCAACCAGATGCAGATGATGAGACAGGCCCAGAAGATGCAGCAGGACTTTATGAAGATGCAGCAGGAGCTGGAGAGCACCCGCTTCGAGTTCAGCTCCGGGGGCGGAGCGGTGAAGGCCACCATCGTAGGCACCCACCAGCTGGAGAGCATCACCATCGACCCGGAGGTGGTAGACCCTGAGGATGTGGAAATGCTCCAGGACCTGGTGCTGGCCGCCGTGAACGGGGTGCTGAAGGTGGCGGACGAAGAGACCAGCAAGGCCATGAGCAAGCTCCAGGGCGGCCTGGGCGGCTTGGGCGGACTGTTCTGATTGCCTATGAAAACACCCTGGACCGATAAGGTAGATATCAACAATCCCCTGCCGGAGTATCCCAGGCCCCAGATGGCCCGGGCCGACTGGATGAGCATGAACGGCCCTTGGGACTACGCCATAACTGAGAGCTCCCGCCAGCCCGCAAGCTATGAGGGCACGATAATCGTGCCTTTCTCGCCGGAGGCGGAGCTGTCCGGCGTAGACCGCAGCCTGAAGAGCGGGGAATATCTCTGGTATCACCGGCAGTTCGTCATACCCGGACAGTTCAGCGGCAAGAGCCTGCTGCTCCATTTCGGGGCGGTGGATCAGTGCGCCACGGTGTGGGTGAACGACAGGCAGGCCGGCAGCCACCAGGGGGGATATTTGCCCTTTGAGCTGGATATAACGGAGTATATTGAAAACGGCATAGCCGACATCGTGGTGCGCGTCACCGACGACACGGAGAAGAGCGGCATGAGCCGGGGCAAGCAGCGCAGCCGCCTGGGCGGCATCTGGTATACGCCCCAAAGCGGCATATGGCAGAGCGTGTGGATGGAGGCCGTGCCGGAGTCCTACGTCAAGGATCTGCTGATTATCCCGGATTTCGACGGCGGCTGTGTGGAGATCTCTGCGGAGATTGTGGGAGAGGAACTGGCTTTTGCCCATTTTAATGGCCAGAGCTATATGCTTCCGGCGGTCATCCCCGTGCCGGACTTTGAGGCCTGGTGCCCGGAAAACCCAAAGCTCTACGGCTTTACCGTCAGCTGTGGGGAAGACCTGGTGCAGAGCTATTTTGCCATGCGCAAGTTCTCCGTGGAGAAGGACGGCAAGGGCGTTCCCCGGCTGTTTTTAAATAACAGGCCCTACTTCCACAACGGGGTGCTGGACCAGGGCTACTGGCCCGACGGACTGTATACCGCTCCCACCGATGAGGCCATGATCTACGACATCAGCACCGCCAAGGCCATGGGCTTCAATATGCTGAGAAAGCATATCAAGGTGGAGCCCCTGCGCTGGTATTACCACTGTGACCGCTACGGCATGCTGGTGTGGCAGGATATGCCCTGCGGCGGAGGGAGGTACAATCCCCTCATAGTCTCCCTGCCCCTCATCACCAACATCCACCTGCCGGACTCTCTCCACGGCCTCTTCGGCCGGGGGGACAGCCAGGGCAGAGCCCAGTTCAAGGCCGAGCTGGGAGCCATGGTGAACCACCTGATAAACTGCCCATGCATAGCCATGTGGGTCATATTCAACGAGGGCTGGGGCCAGTTCGACGCAGCAAAGATGCACGACTATGTCCGTTCCATCGACCCCAGCCGCACTATTGACCACGCCTCCGGCTGGCATGACCAGGGTGTGGGCAAGGTAGTCAGCCGCCATGTGTACTTCCGCCAGTACTACTTCAAGGCGGACAAGAAGGGCCGGGCGGTGCTGCTCAGCGAGTTCGGAGGCTATAACCACCATGTCTCCGGCCACTGTTTCAACAACAAGAACTTCGGCTATAAGAGCTTTGAGTCTCCCGCCCAGCTGGAGATTGCCATTGAGGAGCTGTACCAAAAGCAGATAGGCCCCGCCAAGATGGAGGGCCTGGCCGCCGCCGTGTATACTCAGCTCAGCGACGTGGAGGATGAACTTAACGGAGTTCTGACATATGACCGCAAGGTGGAGAAAATATCTCCAGAACTTATGCGGAAAGCCATATATGTGGGGGACTGATTAAATGTCGGCGGGACAAAAGTCCCGCCGAAACTTTTGGAGCTGACATGAAGCTGAAGAAAGCCTATTTGGAGATAACCAATATATGCAACCTGTCCTGTTCCTTCTGCCCCGGTACAAAGAGGAAGAAGGGCTTTATGAGCCCCGAGGATTTCGGATTCCTGGCGGGACGCCTGCGGCCCTATACGGAGTATCTATATCTCCATCTGATGGGGGAGCCTCTGCTCCACCCGAAGCTGGAGGAGATACTGGAGCGGGGAGGGGAGCTGGGGTTCAAAATAATAATCACCACCAACGGGACCCTGCTGCCGAGGCGGGGAGAACTGCTGCTCTCCACCCCGGCAGTATACAAGGTGAATATCTCCCTCCAGTCCTTTGAGGCGAATCCCGCCGGGGAGCTGGAAAACTATGTCTCCTCCTGCGCCGCTTTTGCAAAGGCCGCGGGAGAGGCGGGGAAACTCTGCGTGCTGCGGCTGTGGAATCAGGGGGGACTGGAGAGCCTGAACGGGGAGATAGAGTCTTTGCTGCCGGGGAGCTTTCCGAAGCCCTGGACGGAGAGCCGGGGCAGCCTGCGCCTGGCGGACAGGGTATATCTGGAGCCGGGTGAGCGTTTCGACTGGCCGGACATGGAGGCCCGGGACCGGGGGGAGAGCTGCTTTTGCTATGGGCTGAGGGACCAGGTGGGCGTGCTGTGGGACGGCACGGTGGTGCCCTGCTGCCTGGACCACCAGGGAGACATCCCCCTGGGCAATCTCTTCCGTCAGGAACTGCCTGAAATTATGTCAACCGAAAGAGCCCGAAATATTTACTCCGGCTTTTCTCAAAGACGGGCTGTGGAGCCCCTGTGCCGCCGCTGCGGCTATGCGAGAAGATTTACATAATTTTATTTACGTAATATCATTTAAGTAATTTATACTACATAATACCATTTACATAATGTTATTTAAATAATTTGATTGACATAATCTAATTTACATAACTAAAAGCGGCCTAAGCTGAGGCCCCGGACATCTTGTCCGGGGCCTTATTTTTATTTATGAGGCTCATCTGAGCAGCCCATTTGCAGGAGGCTTTAGTTTGCACCCCGCACATTTTCGCCACACTGACACCTCCGCTCCCTCAGCCGTCTCCGCCCTCGGGCGCCTCCGCCTCTTGTGCGTCTCTGCCACCACAGGCACCTCCGCTCCCTCAGTCGTCTCCGCCCTCGGGCGCCTCTACCCTCGGGCGCCTCCGCCCCACGGATATCTCCGCCCCCCTCGGGTGTCTGCAGATCAAAGGCCGATGCAGGGCGGCACAAGGGAGGAAAGGGAGGCGTGGGAGATGAATGAGCAGCGGCGAAAGCCCGAAAAGAGCTTTCGCCGCTGTAAAGGCTATGTATTTTTTCGGACCTCAGGCTTTGTAGCCTATGGCGTCGGCCAGCTCCTTGGTGAGGATGACGGTGGCGTCATGGTGCAGCTTCATGAGGGTGGCGGGGCAGGCGCAGGTCACATCGTCGCTCATGAGCAGCAGGCGGGCGGCCTCTTCCTTGTTTGCTCCGGCGAGGATCATCAGCAGGCGCTTGGCCATCATTATCTCGCCTATGCCCATGGTGACGGCGTAGCGGGGCACCTCGTCCTTGCTGGCGAAGAAGCGGGCGTTGGCGTTGATGGTGCTCTCGTCCAGAGTCTCCTTGTGGGCGCTCCAATAGAGGCTGGTGCCGGGCTCGTTGAAGGCCAGGTGACCGTCGGCGCCCACGCCCAGGACCTGCAGCTCCACTTCGCTCTTGGCGATAACGGCGCGGAACTCGGCGATGTTGGCGTCGATGTCGCCGGTGCCCTTGGCCACATAGGTGTTGGCCTTGTCGATGTTTATGTGGTCGAAGAGGTTGCTGTCCATGAAGTAGCGGTAGCTCTGCTCATGGCTGGGCTCCAGGCCGATGTACTCGTCCAGGTTCACGGTGCTGACCTTGCTGAAGTCCAGTCCCTCTTCCCGGCAGCGGCGGGAGAGCTCCTTATACATACCCACGGGGCTGGAGCCGGTGGCCAGGCCCAGGCAGCAGTCGGGCTTTTCCCGCACGATTTTTTCGATAATATCTGCGCCGGCGGCGCACTGACTCTCGTAGTTATCGCAGACGATGACTTTCATAAAAATGGCCTCCAAGAAATATTTTTGAATATCGGATGTATTAAGTATATAATGCCTTGAATTTTTCGTCAAGTGGGCTTGAAGGCTTTTGGAAAAAGAGGGAAAGAAAGCAGTCCTGAAGGAAAGATTTTCATGGGGATTCTTAATAATTCTAAAAAGGCCTTTATTTTTTCCGGGCGACGTGGTAACATGCCCGGGGAACAAACGGGCATTTGCCTCGTCATATAGATGTACTCTGAAAGGAGAGAGACCTATGAAAAAGCTGATATCGGTATTACTTATGGTGCTGCTGGTGTGTTCCATGGCAGTGCCTGCATATGCGGAAGTGAACCAGAGCCGCGCTGTCATCGGCGCCGACCTCACCGACGAGCAGATAGAATCGGTGTACAACATGTTCGGCGTAAAGCGTGGGGACCCAATAGAGCTGACGATGACCAACGCCGAGGAGCGGGCCTATCTGGAGGGCTATGTGGATGAAAGCCTCATAGGCACCCGGTCCATATCCTGTGTGTATGTGGAGCTGCTGCCTTCCGGCAGCGGCATGGCAGTTACCACCAGTAATATCAACTGGTGTACCGGGGAGATGTATGTCAGCGCCCTGGCCACTGCCGGGATAACCGACGCCAACATCGTGGTGGCAGCGCCCTTTGAAGTCAGCGGAACTGCGGCCCTCAGCGGCATATACAAGGCCTATGAGGACATGACCGGCATGAAGCTGGACGACCTGGCCAAGCTGGTGAGCACCCAGGAGCTGACCATCACCGGGGAGCTGGCGGCTGAGATAGGCTCCATGGACTCCACCTCCATCGTCAACGAGCTGAAGCTGATGCTGGACGTCACCAAGACCATGAGCGACGATGAGATACGCGCCGAGATAAGGGAGATAGCCTCCCGCTATAACGTGAAGCTCACCGACACCCAGGTGAACCAGCTGCTGACCCTGTGCCGCTCCCTGGAGGGCCTGGACGGCGAAGCTCTCAAGGCCCGGGTGGAGGATGTCCAGAGCACCCTGCAAAAGGTGTCCGATGCCAAAAACAAGGTGGTAGGCTTTGTGGAGGGCGTGAAGAAAGTGGTGGACTCCGTCTCCGGCTTCTTCGATAAGATAAAGGACATTATAGCCCGCTTCTGAGCCCGGGCAGGCAAAGCCGAATACGGACAGCAATATCCCGCCGCACGGGGCGTGCGGCGGGATATTTTTAGCCAAAGCCTCTGGCCTGAGTGCCTTTATGGGCTTTCAAAAGCGGCGGGGCTGTGATACAATAAGGCGGACTTGTTTATCGGAAGTGAGCAGATGAAAATACCAGTTGCCGATCCCTTCGGGGACTATGCCCGCAGCCTGCCCGAGGCCGGCCGGGCTGCCCTGGCGGAATTCTTTTCCGCCTTTGACAGCCATTGCCTCCTGGCCAAGGGGGAAAAGAGAAAGCTGCGGGAGGATTTTGAAAAGGCTGTATTGAATTATGTAAACCGAGGCCTGAGCCTGGAGCGTGCCCTGGAGCTGCTGGACCCAGCCGGGCTGGGGGGCTTCCATGCCCGGCCGGCGGTGCTGTGGTTCCCTCTGGACGACGCGGCAAAGATATATCCCCTGTCCATGAAGCCGGGGAGTATGTCGGTGTTCCGCCTGTCGGTATATCTCAAAGAGCCGGTGGAGCCGGAGCTTTTGCAGATGGCCCTCAATTTTACCATAAAGCGTTTCCCCAGCTTTGCCACCACCCTGAAAAAGGGCTTCTTCTGGCACTATCTGGACACGGCGAAGCGGCGTTTTAGTGTGTCGGAGGAGAAGGAGATACCCTGCCGTCCCCTGAAGGTCTCCCAGAGCTGCTCTCCCGCGTTTCGGGTGCTGTACTGGAAAAACCGCATCAGCGTGGAATTTTTCCATGTTCTCACCGACGGTACCGGCGGCATGGTGTTTTTAAAGGCCCTGGCGGGGGAATATCTGCGGCTGCGGGGCCTTGAGGCCGGGGAGACCGGGGAAGGCCTGGCGCTTGGGGAAATACCGGACAGGGAAGAGTTTGAAAACGCCTTTGCCCGCGTAGAGCAGAGCCCCGGTTCTTCCGGCTTTATGGACAAGGCGGCCCTGCAGATGAACGGCAGGCTCAGTGAGAACCGGCCCTGCCGGGTGCTCCATTTCAGGATGGATGCCTCCGGCCTCCGCCGGGCGGCGAAGAGCCGCAATGCCACAGTCACGGTGTACCTTCTGGCCCTGATGTTCATTGCCGGCAAAGCGGCCACCGACGAGCTGAAAGGGGAGCAGAGCATCCAGGTGCCGGTGAACATGCGCAAGTTCTATCCCTCCAGGACTCTGAGAAATTTCTCCCTGTACTGCGGCATCCGCCTGCCTGTGGAAAGGATAGGGGATGTGGAATCCATGACCGGGGAGATAAGCAGCCAGCTGGAGAGGAAGGGCTCAAAGGAGGCCATGGACAGGATGCTAACAGGCACCGAGCGCCTGGTGAACAGCCTGAGATTCGTGCCGCTGGGCATAAAGCAGCCGGCGGCCCGGCTGATATACGGCTTTCTGGGGGACAAGATATTTACGAACACCCTGTCCAACCTTGGGGTGGTGCAGCTGCCGGATTGGATGGCAAAGGAGATAGAGGCCATGGACTTTGTGCTGGGCACCGCCATAAGCAACAGGGCCAGCTGCTCTTTGGTCACGGTGAACAATACCGCCATGCTGTCCATAGCCAAGCTCACCGCCGACCCCAGCTTTGAAGAGAAGCTGTATGAGCTTCTGAAGCGGGACGGAGTGGAACTGAAAGTGGAGGGCAGCGAGCTGTATGAAAGTTAACATAACATATCCGGCCCTGGGAAAGCGAAGGCAGGTAAAAAGGAAACTGATAAGAGCAGCGGGCTGGCTGATGCTGCTGGCGGCCTTTGTCTGTCCCGGGGTGAATCTGGCGGTAGGTGGCAAGGCCTGGAGCCTCATTGTGCTGATGGGTCTGTACATGCTGTGGACACTGGCGCTGTCCCCGGACCTGGTGGAGTACAATAGGATAAGCCAGTTTATCAGGCTGCTGCTCAGTTCCTGTGTGATGCTTGTCATCATCGAGCTGGTCATCGTCCCGGGCTGGGCGGCCGTAGTGGTGCCCATAGTGGGTTTTGGGGGTCTGATAGTCTGCGCCGCCCTGTTCTTTTCGGACATGGAGCGGCAGAGGCAGAACATGCTGCCCATGCTGAGCCTGATTTTCCTCTCCGCTCTGGGCTCTGCCGCCGGGCTGCTGTGGCTGAAGCCGGAGATACGCTGGCCTCTGGCGGTGATGGGGCTGCTGTCTCTTGCGCTGCTGATAGCCTGCGCCGCAGCCCTGGGCCGGGGTTTCCTCATAGAGTTTCAAAAGCGTTTCCACATAAAATAGAACAAGCTGCATACAGCAAGCGAAGCCCCGGCCTAAATGGCCGGGGCTTCGCTTGCTGCTTTATATCATATCCGTTTCCACTTTACGCCGTGGGGGATGTCGGTGAGCTCGATGCCGGCGGCCTTCAGCTCGTCCCGGATGGCGTCGGCCTTGGCGAAGTCCTTGGCCTTCTTGGCGTCCTGCCGGGCCTGGATCTTGGATTCCACCTGGCTGTCGCTCTCTCCGCTCTCGGAGATGATGGTGAACTGACCTGCGGTCACTTCCTGCTTTTTCAGCTCCTCCCGCTTCTTTTCGCCCTTGGCGATAAGGTCCAGGCTCAGCACCCGGTCAAAGTCGGCGATGGCGGCGAGCTTGGTCTCATCGTTGGTCTTGGCCTTCAGCACATCGTAAAGGGCGGTGACGGCCAGAGAGCTGTTCAGGTCGTTGTCCAGAGCGTCGGTGAATTTCTGCTTGAGGGCCGCCATGACCTGAGCGTCCACTTCTCCGTCTCCGGGCTTGAGGGCGGCCACCCTGGCCACCAGCTTGTTGTAGGCGGTCTGGGCGTTGTCCAGATTCTCCCAGCTGAATACCAGGCTCTTGCGGTAGTGGCTCTGGAGGCAGAAGAGGCGGTAGGCCAGGGGGTCATAGCCTTTCTGCTCCAGCAAAGACACGGTGAGAAACTCCCCGCTGGACTTGCTCATCTTGCCGGAGTTGGTGTTCAGGTGGTAGACATGCATCCAGAAATTGCACCATTTATGGCCCAGATAGGACTCGGACTGGGCAATTTCATTGGTGTGGTGGGGGAAGGCGTTGTCAATACCGCCGCAGTGGATATCCAGGTCATCCCCCAGATGCTTCATGGATATGCCCGAGCATTCGATGTGCCAGCAGGGGTAGCCCACGCCCCAGGGAGAATCCCATTTCAAAGCCTGGTCCTCAAACTTGGACTTGGTGAACCACAGCACAAAGTCGTTCTTGTTGCGCTTGTTGCTGTCCTCCTCCACGCCCTCCCGGACGCCCACGGCCAGGTCCTCCTCGTTAAAGTCGTTGAAGACATAGTACTTCTCCAGCTTGGAGGTGTCAAAGTATACGTTGCCGCCGGCAAAGTAGGCATAGCCGGTGTCCATGAGCTTGGAGATGATGCGGATGTAGTCGTCGATGCAGTTGGTGGCGGGCTCCACCACGTCGGGGGTCTTGATGTTCAGCTTGGCGCAGTCGGAGAAGAAGGCGTCTGTGTAGAACTTGGCTATCTCCATAACGCTCTTGTGCTCCCGTTTCGCGCCTTTGAGCATCTTGTCCTCGCCCTCGTCGGCGTCGGAGGTCAGGTGCCCCACGTCGGTGATGTTCATAACCCGCTTCACGTTGTAGCCGATGTAGCGCAGATACTTCTCCAGCACATCCTCCATGATGTAGGAGCGGAGGTTCCCTATGTGGGCATAGTGGTATACCGTGGGCCCGCAGGTGTACATTTTCACGATGTCGGGATGGTTGGGGACAAAGTCTTCTCTGGTGCGGGTGGCGGAATTATATAGTTTCATGGCGATTCTCCTCAGTCGGCATTTTTAAATACGTCCCTGTTGACGTAAAAATATTCTATTCCTGAATAGAGCGTGGTGATAACGATGACCCAGGTGGTGACGGTGCTGACTATGGTGTTGGCGGGGAAGGCCAGCATGGCGCACAGGCCCACCATGGTGCAGGCGGTCTTTATCTTGCCGGACCAGCCGGCGGCAATCACCCGCTGCTGCTCCACGGCGATAAGGCGCAGCCCGGACACCGCAAACTCCCGGAACAGTACTATGACCACCGCCCAGCCGGGCATCTGGCCGTTTTCAATAAAAAAGCACATGGCGGCCAGCACCAGCACCTTGTCGGCCAGAGGGTCCATAAACTTGCCGAAGTTGCTTATCTGGTTGTAATGCCGGGCGATGTAGCCGTCGGCCATGTCCGAGAGGCAAGCGATTATGTAAACTATGAGGGCGGCCAGGCTCTGTCCCATATAGGCCAGGACCAGAAATAAAGGTATTAGAACTATGCGAAATATGGTTATTTTGTTGGCAGTTGTGTTCATTTATTTCTCTCTCCTCTTTCTGCGGCTTTACAGCTGCTTTCCGTAGAGCAGTCCGTCCTCGGTGGAGCTTATAAGCACGTCCACCATATCCCCCTCCTGACAGTCGCCGGAGAAGAGGACCAGACCGTCGATATCCGGGGAGTCGGCGTAGCAGCGGCCCACGTGGTAGCCGCTTTCCTCATCGTAGTACTCATAGAGCACCCGGAGGGTCTTGCCGCAGAAGCTCCGGCAGAAGTCCTCCATAATGGGGGCTTGCAGTTCCATTATAAGGTCTGCCCGGCGCTGGGCGGTGTCGCTGTCTGGCCGCTCCATGGCGGCGGCGGGAGTGCCCTCCTCCGGGGAGAATGGGAAGACGCCCACCCGTTCTATGCGGTATTCCCGGAGGAAATCGCAGAGCTCTTCAAACTCAGCCTCACCTTCTCCGGGGAGCCCGGCGATAAGGCTGGTGCGCAGCACCAGACCGGGTATGGCCGCCCGGAGCTTTTTAAAGAGGACCCGTATATCCTCCCCGGTGCCCCGGCGGTTCATGGTTTTCAGGATGCGGTCATTTATATGCTGGATAGGGATATCCAGGTATTTTACTATCTTGTCGTTGTTGGCTATCTCATCAATGAGCTCCTCGTCGAACTGGTCCACATAGAGGTAGTGGAGCCTTATCCACTCTATGCCCTCTATTTTGGACAGCTCCCGGCACAGCTCCGCCAGACATCGCCGTCCGTAGAGGTCGGTGCCGTAGCGGGTGATATCCTGGGCGATGACAATGAGCTCTTTCACCCCGTGCTCAGCCAGGTCCCTGGCCTCCTCCAGGATGTTCTCCATGGAGCGGGAGCGGTAGCGGCCCCGGATGTAGGGTATGGCGCAGAAGGCGCAGAAGTTGTTGCAGCCCTCGGCGATGCGCAGGTATGCCCAGCCCGGGCCGGTGGACACCACTCTGGGTATCTCGTCTATGGGGCCGCTGTTGTCGGCAAAGCGGCTGAAGGCTTTTCTGGCCATCACCGAATTTGCAGCCTCCACTATATCACCGAAGCTGCCCACGCCCAGTACTGCGTCTATCTCCGGCAGCTCCTGAAGTATGCTGTCCTTGTACCTTTCGCTGAGGCAGCCTGTGACAATTATGCCCCCCAGCTTCCCGGCCTTTTTCAGCTCCGCCATCTGGAGGATGTTGTCTATGGCCTCGCTCTTGGCGGACTCAATGAAGCCGCAGGTGTTGATTATCACCAGGTCGGCCCCCTCCGGCTCAGGCATGAGGGTGAAGCCCGCCACGCTCATCAGGTAGAGCATCTGTTCGCTGTTCACAAGATTCTTGGCGCAGCCAAGGGATATCATTGCAAAAGTCTTTTCCATTTTATATCCTGTTATCTCCGTTCCGGCTGCCATTTCAAAGCAGCCCCGTGTCAGTAGTCTCCCGCTTCCCCCTGGAAGCGTCTCAGGGCGGAGCGTATCTCCTCCCAGGAGTAGCCCCGGCGAAACAGGGCGGCGCTGATTTTCCGCACCTGGCCCTGGTCATCCGGGTCTGTGAGCCTGGCGGCGATAAAGCGGTCCAGCTTGTCCGTGCCCTCCGGCATCTGCTCAAGAGCTTCTTCCCACAGTTCCCGGTCTATGCCCCGGCGCTGCAGCTCCTGACGCACCCGGCCCTCTCCAAAGCCCTTGGCGGCGTAGTGGCGCACCACGGCGGCGGCATAGCTCTCCTCGTCTATGAGCTGCCGGTCCGAGAGCCACCGGATGCAGTAATCGGCGGTGTCCTCGTCCATACCCTTCTGCAGCAGCTTTGTTCTGAGCTCTTTGCGGGACATCTGCCTCTGGGACAGATATTCCAGAGCCTTCTCTCTGGCCAGAGAGCGCAGGGAAGAGAGCCTCAGCTCCTCCAGCTCCTCGCCGTCCAGTTCACGGCCTGAGAAAAGCCGCAGGTCCGTCACTGTCGCCAGGGTGCTTTTTATCTCCCTGCCGTCCTCCAGACAGATGCAGAGTTTGCCGGGGGAAGTCTGTTTTATTTCGCTGATCCTCATGGGAAAGGCCGGGCGCTTATTCCTGGTCGAAATCGGCGGCGCTCACGTCCACGGCGGGGACGGTGCCCCGGCCGGAGACCTGGGCGGCCTTTCTGGCCTGGGGGGTCATGAGCTTGTAGGCGTTATCCCGTATCTCTTTTTCGATGGAGTCGCAGACCTCCGGGTTGGCGAGCAGGTATTCCCGCACTCCGTCCTTGCCCTGGATGCGCTGGCCGTTGCAGGTGTACCAGGCTCCGGCCTTGTCGATGAGCTCCAGCTTCACGCCCAAATCGATTATCTCGCCCACCTTGGATATGCCTTCGCCGTACATGATGTCGAACTCCGCCTCCCGGAAGGGGGGAGCCACCTTGTTCTTCACCACCTTGGCTCTGGTGCGGTTGCCTATCATCTCGCTGCCGTTTTTCAGGGTCTCTATCCTGCGCACGTCGATACGCACGGAGGCGTAGTACTTCAGAGCCAGGCCGCCGGGGGTGGTCTCAGGGTTGCCGTACATGACGCCTATCTTCTGCCTCAGTTGGTTTATAAAGATGACGGTGCAGTTATTTTTGGATATGGCTCCCGCCAGGCGGCGCATGGCCTGGGACATGAGCCGGGCCAGGGCGCCCACTACGGTGTCGCCCACCTCGCCCTCCAGCTCGACTCTGGGTATGAGGGCGGCCACGGAGTCCACCACCAGCACGTCTATGGCGCCGGAGCGCACCAGGGACTCGGCGATGTCCAGGGCCTGCTCGCCGGTGTCCGGCTGGGAGATGAGCAGGGAGTCTATATCCACGCCGAGAGCCCGGGCGTAGGCCGGCTCCAGGGCGTGCTCCACGTCGATGTAGGCGGCGTCGCCGCCGTTTTTCTGGGCAGAGGCCACCACATGGAGGGCCAGGGTGGTCTTGCCTGAGGCCTCGGGTCCGTATATCTCCACTATGCGCCCCCGGGGCACTCCGCCTATACCCAGGGCAAGGTCCAGGGACAGAGAGCCGGTGGACAGGGCCTCCACATTCACGGAGATGTCGTCTCCCAGGCGCATGATGGTGCCCTTGCCGTAGTCCTTCTCTATCTTGGCAATGGCGGTCTCCAGGGCCTTTTTCTTGTCTCCGGCGGCGGGGGCCACTATTGCGGGAACTTTTTTCTTCTCAGCCATATGTTTTCCCTCACTATCTGAATTGAAATATGGAAGTTTTTTAAATATTTATGTATTTGAAATGAGTTTTTTATTGAGTTTAGCAGGAGCTCACATCTTGCCGATGACAGCCCGCTGTATCCCCTGGGTATCTTTCCGGGTGGCGGTGCGGCTGAAGCCGGCGGCCATGAGCATGTCGCAGACATCCTTGGCCTGGCCCTCGCCCACCTCAAAGAGCAGGTAGCCGCCGGGACGGAGGATGGACTTCCAGTACTTGATTATAGCCTTGTAGAAGCGAAGTCCGTCTTCTCCGCCGTCCAGGGCCCATATGGGCTCATAGTCCCGCACGGAGCGGTCCAGGCTCTGTATCTCGCCGCTGGGTATGTAGGGGGGATTGGAGACGATAAGGTCGAAGCTGCCTATCCCCAGGGGAGGGGAGGAGGTGGCGTCGGCCTGGATGCACAGCACCCGGGAGTTCAGCTTATGGTCGGTGACGTTGCGGCGGCAGACCTCCAGGGCGCTGGCGCTGAGGTCCACGGCCACCAGGCGGGTGGCGGGCATTTCATGGGCGATGGCACAGGTGATGCAGCCGCTGCCGCAGCAGAGATCCAGCACTCTTGCATCCATTTTATTGCCGGTGAGTATCTCCTTGGCGGCGTCAATAAGCACCTCCGTGTCCATGCGTGGAATGAGCACGTCGGGGGTGACCACCAGGTCGATGCCATAGAACTGCCAGGAGCCGGTGATGTAGGCCACGGGCTCGCCCTTCAGGCGCCGGGCGGTGTAATCGAGAGCCCGGTTTTCCACCTCGCTGGTGGTATAGAGCTTCAGGTCCCGCAGCAGATGCTCCACACTTTTCCCCGCAGCCCCGGCCACCAGTATCCTGGCCTCCAGGTCGCAGGCCTCAATGCCGCTTTGCCGCAGCAGATTTCTGGTGGACAGATAGATGTCGTTATATGTCTTCAATATTCTCTACCTCATTTTCCCCATTCGTCCAGACCTTTTTCCTCCGGGATGACAAGTTCCAGAGACCTTATGGCACATTCTATCATACCGTCGTCCGGCTCGTTGGTAGTAATACGCTGGAGCCATTTCCCCGGCGCAGACAATGCGGCGGAGAGTATATTGTCGTGGCGGCCGCACCAGCGGTTTATCTCATAGCTGATGCCCACCACCACCGGCAGCAAAAGCAGGTGGCAGCCCATGCGGGCAAAGCTGTTGTCCAGAAGGACAACAGAGTTTACCAGGATGCTCACCACGATGACCACCAGCAGGAAGCTGGTGCCGCAGCGGGGGTGGAAGCGGCTCTCGGTGCGCACGTTTTCCACCGTCAGCTCCCTGCCGTGCTCGTAGCAGAAGATGGTCTTGTGCTCGGCGCCGTGGTAGGAGAAAAGCCGCTGCACGTCGCTGACGCGGGTGCAGAGCTTCATGTATATCAGGAGTATGACCACTTTCAGCACGCCCTCGGAGAGGTTGCGTATAACGTAGTTTGCGGTCAGGGGCTTTATGAAGCCCACGATAAGGGTGGGCAGGAAGATGAACAGCAGCAGGGACAGGGCTATGCCCAGCACCACGGCGGTGCCGATTATCAGCTTCTGGGCCTTTTCGGCGGGGAAGTGGTCGCTTATCCACTTGTCCAGCTTGTCAGGCTCGGCCTGCTCATCCTCGGGGATAAGGCTGGCGGAATAGGTGAGGGCCTGCATGCCCTTGTACATGGAGTCCAGAAAGATGGCGCAGCCCCTTATGAAGGGCCAGCCCAGTATGGGGTGCTTTTCCTTGTCCAGCTTGATGTCTTCAACTTTTTCCACGAGCCCGTCCTTGGTGCGGCAGACTATGGCCTGCTTCTTGGGCCCGCGCATCAGTATGCCCTCTATCAGGGCCTGTCCGCCGATAGAGGTGCGAAAACCGCAGTTTTTATTTTTATTCGTCATGATCTCTCCTTAGGCTGAGGTGAGAGGCAGAGTGACGGTGACTACGCAGCCGCCGTCCACGGCGTTTGCCACGGTGAGTTCGCCGCCATGGCGGCTGACTATCTCATCGCACACGGAAAGGCCGATGCCTGTACCTCTGTTTTTGGAGCTGCCTTTGTAAAATTTTTCTTTCACATGGGGAAGCTCCGCCTCAGGGATGCCGTGCCCGTAATCCCTGAAGGTAATGCGCACATGGTCGCCCTCTTCCCGAAGGCGTACGTCGATGCGCTCTCCGTCGCCGCCGTGCTTGGCGGCATTGTCCAAAAGGTTGCAGAAGACCTGCTTGAGCCGCTCCGGGTCCCCGGGGATCAGAGGTATCTCGGAGGGTGGGCCGGAATAATTGACCTCCATGCCCGCCTGCTTCATCAGCTCCCCATAGGTGAAGAGAGCGTCCTCCAGCTCGGCAGCTATGTCGATAAGCTCTATGCGCAGGTTAAAGCGTCCGTCCTGTATCCTGGTAAATTCCAGCAGCTCCGTGACCATGCCGGTGAGACGCTCGGCCTCCTTGGAGATGATGTTGATGCCCCGGAGGGAATCTCCCTGGACCGCCGGGTCAAAGGCTATGGTCTCACTCCAGCCCATAATGGCGGTGAGGGGCGTGCGCAGCTCATGGGAGACCTGGGAGATGAAGTCCGTCCTGGACTTCTCCGCCACGGCCACCTTCTCCGACATGTTGTTTATCTCCCGGGTGAGCTGGCTCATCTCATCTTCCCCGTACACGTCCAGCTTCACTCCGTAGCTGCCTTCGGCTATATGCTTGGAAAAACGGGTGAGCTCCCCTATGGGGTCGGTGACATAGCGCCAGAACCACAGGTTCAGCCCCACAATATATATACAGATCAGCACCAGCAGCGTCACCGCCAGGTTCATAAAGCTGCGGGTCACGCACCATATGCTCAAAAGCAGCAGGGCCAGGGCGGCGATGCTGGAGAGCAAAAGCTGGTTTTTAAGACTGCTCCACATCTATACTTACTTCCTATCCTCTCAGTAACCCCACTTGTAGCCGTAGCCCCAGACAGTGGTGAGGTATTCCGGCTCCGTGGGGTCGGATTCGATCTTGATGCGCAGACGGCGGATGTTCACATCCACGGTCTTCAGCTCGCCCTTGAAGTCGTTGCCCCACACGGCGGTGAGTATATCCTCCCGGCTCATTGCCTTGCCGGGATTTTCCATAAACAGCTTCATCAGCAGATATTCTATCTGGGTCAGCTTCAGACGCTGGCCGTCCTTTTCCAGAGTGCGGTTCCTGGTGTTGAGGAGGAAGGGGCCGCTGACAAGCTCCGTGGAGGAACGCTCGTCCTCGTCTATGCCCAGGCGGCGGATGAGAGCGTCCACACGGGCGGTGAGCTCGGCGGGGGAGAAGGGCTTGGTCACATAGTCGTCGGCCCCGGTCATGAGCCCGGTGACCTTGTCTATCTCCTGGCTCTTTGCGGTGAGCATGATGATGCCCATCTTGGAGCCGGTGGCCCTTATACGGCGGCATACTTCAAAACCGTCAATATCCGGCAGCATAACATCCAGCAGGGCAAGGCAGATGTCGGGATTGACCCGGAGCTTTTCCAGGGCCATCTCCCCGGTCTCCGCTTCGATGGGCTCAAAGCCGCTGCGGCGCAGATTTATAACGACAAAGCTGCGGATATTGGCCTCGTCTTCCAGAACCAGTATCTTCTTCATATCTGTAAAACTCCCTTTCTGAGAAGTGCTTTTATAAAGGTTGCAATATGACAAGTAATTATAACATGCCTTTTACAATTATGGTAGTCAAAGTTTCAAAAAATTCAAAACTTTTTTGCACAGAGATTACATGTTATGTAAATCAGCGTGACAAAAAATGTAAACAGAGGAATTTTTTCCCATTAAGCCCCGGGGTAAGGTCCTTTCCGGGAGGCCGGCGGCTTTTGCCCAGGGCCCCCGGCAAACTTTTGGGAGGGCTGCCTCACAGAGCGGGCGGGGCGGCGCAAATCAGTTGTCGACTAATGGCAAAGCCTGTGGTATAATACTAAAGTTAAGGCTTTGGCCGGGAGGAAAGAAGTGCAATGGCAGAGGGACTTATAGCGGAAAAGAAAAATATTTGCGCCGGACTGCTGGCCCATGTGGACGCCGGGAAGACCACCCTCAGCGAGGCTATGCTCTATCTCTCCGGGGAGATAAAAAAGCTGGGCCGGGTGGACCACAGGGACAGCTTCCTGGACACTCACAGCCTGGAGCGGGAGCGGGGCATAACCATTTTCTCCAAGCAGGCCCGCCTGGAGCTGGAGCACAGGCTGCTTACCCTTATGGACACCCCGGGCCATGCGGACTTTGCCGCCGAAGCGGAGCGGAGCATGCAGGTGCTGGACCTGGGGCTGCTGGTGCTCAGCGCCTCGGAGCCGGTGCAGAGCCACACCGAGACCCTGTGGCGTCTGACTGAAAGCTACAGGCTGCCCTGTTTTATATTCGTGACAAAGATGGACCTGCCCAACGCCGGGCGGGAGGAGATAATGAAGCTGCTCCGGAGCCGCCTCAGCGAAAACTGTGTGGACTTCGGCCTGGAACGGGAGCAGCTCATGGAACACATCGCCCTCTGCGACGAGGGGGCCATGGAGGAATACCTGGACAGCGGAGAGATAGGCGCAAAGACAATAAGGGAGCTTGTCGCCGGGCGCAGGCTCTTCCCCTGCTTTTTCGGCTCGGGTCTGAAGACTCAGGGAGTGAAAGAGCTGCTGGAGGCCCTGGACGTGTATGCCCCGGAAAAGGAATACGGAGAGGACTTTGCCGCCAAGGTATACAAGATAGGCGCCGACCCCCAGGGCAAGCGCCTGAGTTACGTGAAGATAACCGGGGGCAGCCTGAAGGTGCGCAGCCCCATAAAATACAGGGATGAAAAGGGCAATGAGCTGGAGGAGAAGGTGAACCAGATACGCCTCTACTCCGGCACGAAATACGAAACTGCGGACTCGGTCTCCGCCGGGCAGGTCTGCGCCCTGCTGGGCCTCAGCGCCTGCCGCAGCGGCCAGGGCCTGGGGGCGGAAGCCGACTCCGCCCCGGCGCTGCTGGAGCCTGTCCTCAGCTACAGGGTCATCCCTCCAAAGGGCATGGACCCGGCCCTGCTTCTGCCCAAGCTCCGGCAGCTGGGCCAGGAGGATCCCCAGCTCCATATCGCCTGGAACGAGAGCCTGGGGGAGATAAGCCTCCAGCTCATGGGCAAGGTGCAGACGGAAGTGCTGAAAAGCCTGGTGAAAGAACGCTTTGACATAGACATCGCGCTGGGCACCGGGCGGATAATGTACAAGGAGACCATAAAGAACACGGTGGAGGGCGTGGGCCACTTCGAGCCTCTGCGCCACTATGCGGAGGTACATTTTATAATGGAGCCTCTGCCTTCGGGCAGCGGCATACAGGTGGAGAGCATATGCAGCGAGGACGATCTGGACAGGAACTGGCAGCGGCTCATCCTCAGCCACCTTTTGGAAAAGCAGCATCTGGGTGTGCTCACCGGCTCGCCCATAACCGACATAAAGATAAGCCTTGCCGCCGGCAAGGCCCACGACAAGCACACCGAGGGCGGCGACTTCCGCCAGGCCACATACAGGGCCGTGCGCCAGGGACTGATGCAGGCGGAGAGCCTGCTGCTGGAGCCCTGGTACGCCTTTGAGCTGGAAGTGCCCCCGGAGCAGATAGGCCGGGCCATCAGCGACCTGCGCAGCATGAACGGGGACTTCGGGGCTCCCGAAGAGGCCGGGGAGCTCAGCAGGCTCAGGGGCTCGGCGCCGGTGTCGGCCATGAACGGCTACGCAGAGGAGCTGGCGGCCTATACCCGGGGCCGGGGCAGACTGAGCCTGCGCAGCGCCGGCTACCGGCCCTGCCCGAACCCCCAGCCGGTGATAGATGAGATAGGCTATGAGCCGGAGCGGGACCTGGACAACACCGCCGACTCGGTGTTCTGTTCCCACGGGGCCGGTGTGAACATAGCCTGGGACAAGGTGAAAGATTACATGCACCTGCCCTCCTGCCTGGAGAAAGAGGGGGAGGAGAGACCCCTTCCCACTCCCGGGTACAGGAGCTTGAGCATAGACGAGCGGGAGCTGGAGGCCATAATGGAGCGGGAGTTCGGCCCCATACGCAGGAAGGAGTACTCTGCTCCCCAGCGCAACCAGGCCCCGGTCCAATCCGCCGTGGTTCAGAATAAAAAGGAATACCTGATAGTGGACGGCTACAACGTCATCTTCGCCTCACCGGAGCTGAAAGCCCTGGCCAGGGACAGGCTGGACCTGGCCCGCTGTCGGCTCATGGACATGCTCTCCAACTATGCGGGTTTCACCAAGAGCCAGCTGGTGTTGGTGTTCGACGGCTTTCGCACTCCCGGCAATCCCGGCTCCCGCAGCGATTACCACAATATCCATGTGGTCTTCACCAAGGACGGGGAGACGGGGGACGCCTATATAGAGAAGATCGCCGACGAGATAGGGAAGAACTACTCCGTGCGGGTGGCTACCAGCGACAACCTTATCCGACTGTCGGCCCTGCGCTCCGGTGTACTGCGCTGTTCCGCCGGGGAATTCATAAACGAACTGGACTGGGTGCTGGGCCAGATAGAGCAGGTACTGAGGAAAACAAACGAGGACGCCCATAAGACAAGATTGAAAGATGGAAAACAGTGAACTTATAAAGCGGGCCCAGGACCTGGCCCGGCGCTGCCAGCGCAGCGGAAAGGTCTGCGCCACCGGCTTTCTCAGCCCGGCGGAGCAATACGAGATACAGACTCACCTGGGCTGTACCGACTGCAGACTGGTTTTCAGCGGCGGGACCGGGGACCGGGAACGCCGGGCCGCCTTTTTCCTGCCGGACTACATGGAGGAGGACCAGCTGGATGTGTCCGACTTCATCTGCGCCATGGAGCTGAAAGCCTACTTCGGCACTCCGGGCCACCGGGATTACATGGGGGCTCTCCTGGGCATGGGCATAGGCCGGGAATGGCTGGGAGACATCCAGGTGGAGGAGGACCGGGCCTATGTGTTTTGCATGAACAGCGTGCTGGGCCATCTACTCTCCATAGAGAAAGCGGGGCGCTATACGGTGAAGGCCCGGCAGATAGAGCTCAGTCAGGTGCCGCAGCGCCATGTGGAGACCAAGGAGACCAGCTTCTCCGTTATGAGCATGAGGCTGGACGCCGTGGCGGCGGGGCTGTTCAATCTCTCCCGCACCGAGGCTGCAAAGCAGATAGCGGCGGGGAATCTGAGCCTGAACTACAGCCAGTGCCTGAAAGCCGACTGCACCGTGAAAGAAGGGGATATAATATCCCTGAAAGGCCGGGGCAAGGGCAGGATAAGCGGCACCGGCGGCACTTCCCGGAAAGGGCGGCTTTTCGTCTACGGGGAAATCTATAAGTGAGGCGGAACAAAATGAGAGCTTATGAGAGACTTTTGAAATACGTGCGGACAGACAGCACCAGCGACGAGGACAATGCCTCCGCCACCCCCAGCACCCCCCGCCAGCATGAGCTGGCAAAGCTGCTGGAGGCCGAGATGATGGAGCTGGGCATGGAGGATGTGCACCGGGACGGGCACTGCTACGTCTACGGAAAGCTCCCCGCCAGCCCCGGCTTTGGGGCAAGTCCTACCATAGGGCTCATCGCCCATATAGACACTGCCCCGGACTTCTCCGGAGAGAACGTGAAGCCCCGGATAGTGGAGAACTATCAGGGCGGGGACATAGAACTGGGCCACGGCCGGAGGATCACCACTGAGAAGTTCCCCGACCTGACCGAGCACATCGGCCAGGACATCATCGTCACCGACGGCAGTACCCTCCTGGGGGCCGATGACAAGGCGGGCATTGCCGAGATACTCACCGCCTGCGAGAGGCTCATAAATGAGCACATCCCCCATTGCGCCGTCTCCGTCTGCTTCTGCCCCGACGAGGAGATAGGCCACGGGGCGGAGCTTATGGACCTGCGCCGCCTGGGAGCGGACTTTGCCTACACTCTGGACGGCGGGGCGGTGGAGGAGCTGAGCTATGAGACCTTCAACGCCTGCTCGGCGGTGTGGGAGATACAGGGCGTGAACGTTCACCCAGGCAGCGCCAAGGACATCATGGTCAACGCGAGCCTGGTGGCCATGGAGATAAATTCCCTGCTGCCGCCGGAGGAAATACCGGCAAAGACCGAGGGCTACCAGGGCTTTTTCCACCTGACGGATATGAAGGGAAACTGCGAAAAGGCGGAGCTGAAGTATATCGTCCGGGACCACGACGCCGGAAGTTTCCGGGCCAGGCAGGAGCTCCTGGGGCAGATAGAAAAGCGTATGAAAGAGAAATACGGCCCGGACAGCGTGAAGCTGAGCATCACCCAGCAGTATAAGAATATGGCGGAGGTGCTGAGGGACAAGCAGGACATCGTCCTCCGGGCGGAGCGGGCCTTGAAAAAGCAGGGCCTCACACCTGATATCCGGCCCATTCGGGGCGGCACCGACGGCTCCCAGCTGTCCTTCCGGGGCCTGCCCTGCCCCAACCTGGGCACCGGGGGCTACGGCTTCCACGGCCCCTATGAGCACATAAGCACCGCCCACATGGATACCATGGTGGAAGT
>DVHY01000119.1 GCA_018711755.1 Candidatus Limivicinus faecipullorum
GAGAACTTGGTGACCTCCACGGCTGTACCGTGGGGAATCTCCTTATCCAGGCAGCGCAGCAGCTTCTCCCGCACCAGCTCGGCGCAGATCTGCCGCTCCGGCTGGTCGGTTATCATGTCGTCGGGGAAGAAGTGGGGGCCCTCCTGGGCGTACTTCTCCAGCTCCTCCATAAGCTCCTCCACGCCCTCTCCCGTGCGTGCGGAGATGGGCAGGATGGCGTCAAACTTATATAATCCGCTGTAGGCCGCCATGACCTCCAGAAGCCGGACCTTGTCCACTGTGTCTATCTTGTTTATCACCAGCAGGGCGGGAGCCCCCACCTGGCCCAGGCGCTCTATCAGCGCCAGTTCCTGGGGCCCGGGGCTGGCCACCGGCTCGACAAGCAGCAGCACGCAGTCCACGTCCGCCACGCTCTCCTTCACCACATTCACCATGTAGTCCCCCAGGCGGTTCTTTGGCTTGTGAAAACCCGGAGTGTCCATTAGTACGAACTGGGTGTCCCCCCGGTTCACTATGGCGGTGATGCGGTTGCGGGTGGTCTGGGGCTTGTTGGAAACTATGGCTATCTTCTCCCCCACCAATGCGTTGGTCAATGTGGACTTGCCCACGTTGGGCCTGCCGCAGATGGTTATCATTGCCGATCTTGTCATTTGTTTCTTCTCCTGTTTCAAGTCTCGTCGCCCATGATGGCTTTCTCTCTCTGCCGCATTTGGGCCTTCATTTCTCCCTCGTCCACATGGTCGTAGCCCAGCAGGTGCAGCACCGAGTGGACCGTGAGATACATCAGTTCCCGCTTGAAGCCGTGGCCGTACTCCTCCCCCTGCCTCTCGCAGCGGGGCAGGGATATCATCATATCCCCCAGCAGCACCGCCCCGGTGTCCATGTCCCGCTCGCAGGCAGAGGCATCGAACTTCCCCGGCTCCAGCTCATTCTGGGGAAAACTCAGCACGTCCGTGGGGGCGTCCACGTTCCGAAATTCGCGGTTTACATAATGTATGCCCTCCTCGTCGGTTAACATAACGCTCATGATGCAGGGCTTGTCCACGCCCTCGGCCTCCAGGGCCATGGCGGCGGCCTTCTTTATCAGGGAGGCGGCCTCCCTGTGGCCCAGGTTCTTCACTTCCCGGCTGACATATATCTCGTGCTCCATGGCCTTATCCCTTTCTGTATCTCTTGGGCGGCGCCTTCTTCACCGGCGTCTGCTGGGGATTTTTCTTGTCATAGACCTCGTAGGCCTCGATTATCTTCTGCACCAGGCGGTGGCGCACCACGTCGGAGCCGGTGAGGGTGCAGATGGCGATATCCTCTATGCCCTCCAGCACCTTCATGGCCACTTTAAGGCCGCTGGTCTTGTCCTCCGGCAGGTCGATCTGGGTGATGTCCCCGGTGATGACCACCTTGGAGCCGAAGCCGATTCGGGTGAGGAACATCTTCATCTGCTCCCGGGAGGTGTTCTGGGCCTCGTCCAGGATTATGAAGCTGTCGTCCAGGGTGCGGCCTCGCATATAGGCCAGAGGGGCCACCTCGATATTCCCCCGCTCCAGGTACTTCTGGTAGGTGTCCGCCCCCAGCATGTCGAAGAGGGCGTCGTACAGGGGGCGCAGGTAGGGGTCCACCTTGCTTTGTAGGTCTCCCGGGAGAAAGCCCAGGCGCTCCCCCGCCTCCACCGCCGGGCGGGTGAGGATGATGCGGTTGACCTCCTCGGCCCGGAAGGCGGCCACCGCCGCCGCTACCGCCAGGTAGGTCTTGCCGGTGCCCGCAGGGCCTATGCCCAGGGTTATGGTGTTTTTGGCTATGGCGTCGCAGTAGCTCTTCTGGCCCAGAGTCTTGGGCTTGATGGGCTTGCCCTTGGCCGTTATGCAGACAAGGTCCCCCGCCAGCTCGCTTATCTTGGTCTCCTTGCCCTCTCTCACCAGTTTGATGATATAGCGCACGTTCTGGGCGTCGATGTTCTCACCTTTTGCGGCCAGGTTCAGCAGGCCGCTTATGGCCTTCTCCGCCAGCATCACGTCCTCCGCCTCGCCGCAGATATGGATCATGTCGTCCCTGTCCAGCACCTTCACGCCCAGCTCCGTCTCTATTATCCGCAGGTTCTGGTCGAAGGAGCCGAACACGCTTATCACGTGCTCCATTCTCTCTACTTCTATGGTTTTGTCTATCATGTGCGTTCCTTTCCTCCCTCAGCCGGGCATATCCACGGCCAGGGCTATATCTTCCAGGCAATGGCTGCGCAGAGTCAGCACGTACAGTCCGCCGCTCTCCCCTTCGGAGAAGTTCCGGCTCAGCACCTCCCCATCCATGCCCTCCAGCAGCTGCTTCTCCAGCTGCCGGGCCATGGCGTCCCTGTCATAGGCCGGCTGCAGCTCAGTTTCGTAGGGGATGAGCTCCTCCCGCACCAAGGTGACCGGCAGGGCAAAAAGCCCCTCCACGCCCAGTTTATATTCATGAATGATTTTATCACATCCGTCAATAGCTTTTCCACTGTCAAAATAAAGATTTATACGTCTTTTTCCAAATACCAGGGCAAAGCGGCTGCGACTGAGAAAGCCCGGCTCCTTTACCTCCTCCTCCGCCGGGCACACGGCGCTGAGCTCATGCCAGGTATCCGCCATGACCTTGGCCTTTGCCCGGACAAATTTGCTGCCGCTGCTCAGGGAGTCCATAAGCCCGCTCACCAGCAGCTCCCCCTCCAGCACCGAGTCCCCCTGCTTTACCGCCGGCTTGCCGTTTTCCACGGACATCCGCTTTATTATCCCCGTCTCGGCGGCCACTATATCCGCCGGGTCGCTTTGGGCGTATATCTCCGGCTTCTCCTGCCGCTCAACTATCACCGCCACCGCCCTTGAGCCGTTGATGTTCACCGTCATCCAGCCCAGCTCCGGCAGCTGCCGCATCATGCTGCTGCGCACCAGGTCGGCGGAGACGGAGTATCTGTAGGTGCCCAGGTCCACCCCACTGCGGGACAGGGCCCGGAGCACCTGGCCCCGGCTCAGCTTCTCATTGCCCACCACCTCTATCTCCCAGACAAAAAGGGAAGAGACCAACAGCAGCAGCGCCGATACCGCAAGAAAGGCCAGAAGCCCCCAGCGGCGCTTTATCAGCTTCCTGTCCCGGCTGCCGCCCCGGGCACTGAGGACCTTCAGCTCGCACATGCACTTCTCCGCCAAGGCCCGGAAGCGTGGAAAATCCGGCTCGTATATATTCAGGCGCAGAGTATAGTCGTCCACGCACTCTATCTCCCACAGCTCCACCGCCTCCAGTGCGGCGGCGTTCAGCAGGCCCTCCACATAGGCCCCGCAGACCTCTACACGCAGTCTGCCCCTCAGCTTTTCATATATTCTGCCCATATTACTCCCACTCCACCGTCTGTATGCGTCCCTTGACAAGCAGCTCCCGTCGGTTCATGGCCTCTATGCTCAGGCCCGCCCCGCTTATGCTCAGCCTGCCCCTGCCCACTGACACCACTATCCGCTCTTCGCCGTATTCAAGCACGCCCCTGTGGTTTTCCACCACCGCCCGCCGTCCGCCGGTGACCGTGAGTTTGGCCGAGCCCAGCAGGGCCTCCTCCGGCAGCTCCAGCCGCTCCGTCAGCTCCTGGGGCAGTTCCTTTATGCTCTTCACCGGCAACACCTCGATTCCGTATATATCTATGCCCCGGCTCATAACTTGATACATGGACAAGGAGGTGACCCATGTGAAAAATCGTCTGTCCCTGCTTATTTGCATCTGCGGCTTTGCCGCTCTGGCCCTGGCTTCCTCCCAGGTCATAGATCGCTGCCGCTACGCCCTGGACCTGTGTATGGAGCTGATACTGCCCTCTCTGTTTCCCTTCTTCGTGCTCTCCGGCCTGCTCAACCGCCTGGGCCTGCCCGGCTTTTTGGGCAGGCTCCTGGCCGGCGCCGCCTCCCGCATCTACGGTATCTCCGGCGCCGGGGCCTCCGCCCTCTTTATCGGCCTCACCGGAGGCTACCCCCTGGGAGCCGCCTACATCGCCGACATGGAGCGCAGCGGCGCCGTCACGGCCGCCGAGGGCGAGCGGCTGCTGGCCTTCTGCAACAACTCCGGCCCCGCCTTTATAATCGGCGCCGTTGGCGCCGGGGCCTTCCACAGCAGCGCCGCCGGCTTCTTCCTCTACGGCATCCACATCCTCTCCGCCCTGCTCACCGGTCTATTCTTCCGGCAAAAGGATTACTGCAAGGAAATCCAGCCGGTGCAGCTGGATTCAGTTTACATAAGTCAGGCCCTGCCGGAAGCGGTAAAGCAGTCGGTGGCCTCGCTTATGAACGTATGCGGCTTTGTGATGTGCTTTACTGTTCTGGTGGGACTGCTGGATGCGAGGGGCTATGTATCCATGCTCTGCGGCTGGGCCGGAGAGCATTTTGGGCTTGAGCTGGCCTTCTGCCATGCGGCTTTCACCGGGGTTCTGGAGCTGGGCAGCAGCGTGGGTGCCATGGCGGGGCTGAACATCACCCCTCTGAACATGGCTCTTGCCGCCGGAGTTTTAGGCTGGGGCGGCATATCGGTACATTTTCAGACCATGTCGGTCTTGGCCGGCAGCAATATAAAAGGCGCCCTGCATTTTGCAGGACGCCTGATAAGCGCCGTTATTGCCTCGCTTCTGGCTTTCATGCTCTCGCCGTTGTTCTTTTAAAAGGCAAAGACTATGCCCACCACAGCGGAGGCAGCGATAAAGAATATGGGATGAAGGTCTTTGAGTTTCTTCACATAGCGGGTGAGGACCAGAAGCACCGCCGCCAGGGCGATGGCCTTGAAATTGAACAGGTCCGTCAATACCCCGGTGCTCTGATACAGCTCCGTATTGAACAGGGCCAGCTTCAGCACCAGGACTCCTGCGGCGGCGATAAGGCCCACGGAGCAGGGGCGCAGGCCGTAGAAGCCGGCGTCCACATACTTGTTCTGGCGGAAAGCTTTAAGAACCTTGGCAATGAGAAGTATGATGATTATGGACGGGGCAATAATGCCCAGGGTAGCTATCACTGCGCCGGGTATGCCGCCGGTAGTATAGCCCACATAGGTGGCCATATTCACGCCGATGGGGCCGGGGGTGGACTCGGACACGGCCACCATATCTGCCAGCTGGCTATGGGTGAACCAGCCGGTGGAGTCGGAAATGTCATAGAGGAAGGGCAGGGTGGCCATGCCGCCACCCACGGCAAAGAGCCCGGCCTTGAAAAACTCATAGAAAAGCCGCAGATAGATCATTTCCCTCTCAGCCCCACTTTCGTAAACAGGATGCCCGCAGCGGCGCAGAGGATAACGAACACCGCCGGAGAGATATCCAGGAATACCGACAGTATGAACACCAGAAGGCACAGGGCCAGAGTGGCCTTATCTGTCACCGACTTCTTCCACAGCTTGGTCACGGCGTTGAAAATGAGTACGCACACGCAGACACGTATACCGGAAAAAGCCTGCTCCACCTGGGGGATCTCCGCAAAAATGGTGAGTATGCCGGCGATAAGGGTGATTATCACCAGGGAGGGGAAGACTACCCCCAGAGTGGCGATAATTCCCCCCATTATTCCCCGGCGCTTCTGGCCGATAAAGGTGGCCGTATTCACGGCGATGACGCCGGGAGTACACTGGCCCACGGCGTAATAGTCCATCAGCTCTTCGCTGCTGGCCCAGCCCCGCTTGTCCACTATCTCACGTTCCAGGATGGGTATCATGGCATAGCCGCCGCCAAAGGTCATGACACCCACCTTGGCAAAAGCAATAAACAAGTCGATTAGTTCTTTCATTTACCTAAAGTCTCTGCAAATTCGTTATATGCGGCCAGCTTCTTTGCGCACTGTCCGGCATCCTCGCCCCGGACCAGCAGGTATACTTTTATCTTGGGCTCGGTGCCGGAGGGGCGGACGATGAAGCTGCTGCCGTCTGCCAGCTCAAAGTACAGCACATTGGAGCCGGAAATCGGGGTCTTGCCTATCTTGCCCAGACCCAGCACGAATATGCTGCCGTCGGAGTAGTCCCGGATGCGGATGACCTCCTGGCCGCCTATCTCCGTGGGGGGATTCTCCCGCAGCTCCTTCATCAGCTGCTGCATCTTCTGCAGGCCGTCCAGGCCCGGCATCACCAGATTGAGGGTCTTTTCCCCAAAGTAGCCGTATTTCTCATACAGGGCGTTGACGGCGTCCATGAGGGTCATGCCCTTCTTGTGATAGGAGGCGGCCATCTCCGCCACCAGCATGGAGGCGGTGACAGCGTCCTTGTCCCGCACATAGTCGCCCACCATGTAGCCGTAGCTCTCTTCAAAGGCGAATATGTATTTATAGCTCTTGGCGGCCTCCCACTCCGCCACACGCTCGGCCATGAATTTGAAGCCGGTGAAGGTGTCTTCAAAGTGGACGCCGTTGGCTTCGCACACAGCCCTGGCCATGCCGGTGGAGACTATGCTGGAGACCGCACCGGGATTGGCCGGCATGGTGCCGGTGGCTTTCTTGGCCTGTATGATGTAATCCAGCAGCAGCACGCCCATCTGGTTGCCGGTGATGACCTTGTATTCGTCCCCCACTCTCACCATGGTGCCTATACGGTCGGAGTCCGGGTCGGTGCCGATTATAAGGTCGCTGCCCACTTTCTTGGCCAGGTCTACGGCCAGGTAGAAGCCCTCGGGATTCTCCGGGTTGGGGCTTGCCACCGTGGGGAAGTTCCCGTCGATGACCATCTGCTCGGGCACGGGGTAGACATGCTTCAGGCCCAGGCGAGCCAGAGCTTCCGGCACCAGCTTGTATCCGCAGCCGTGGAAGGGGGTATAGACCACCTTGAAGTCGTCCGCCACCTCCTGCACCACCTTTTTGTCGATGGCCTGAGCCATGACCTGCTCCAAAAACGCCTCGTCGGTCTCTTCGCCCAGAATCTCGATAAGGCCGGAATCCACAGCCTTGTCAAAATCGCAGGTCTTGAAGCCGGTGAAAATGTCTATGGCCTCCATCTGCTTTGCAATGGCGTCGGCCTTGTGGGGGGGCAGCTGGGCCCCGTCGGACCAGTAGACCTTATAGCCGTTGTACTCCTTGGGATTGTGGCTGGCAGTGACGTTGAGCCCGGCGGCGGCGCCATAAAACAGCACGGCAAAGCTCAGCTCCGGGGTGGGGCGCAGTGACTCAAAGATACGCACCCGCACGCCGTTTGCCGCCATGACGCAGGCCGCTTCCCTGGCAAAGGTCTCGCCGTTGAGGCGGCAGTCGTGGGCGATGACTATGCCCCGGCGCTTGGCCTCGTCACCCTCGGCGCAGATGACGTTGGCAAAAGCCTGGGTGGCATGGCGGATGATATGTACGTTCATGTGGTGCAGCCCCAGCTTCATGGTGCCACGCAGGCCCGCAGTGCCGAACTCCAGAGGCGCAAAGAAACGGCTCTCTATCTCCTTGTCGTCATCGGAGATGGAGTCCAGCTCCTTCCACTCCTCTTCACTGAGAGCGGGGCTGTCCAGCCAGTGCTGATATTCTTCCCTGTAATTTCTTGCCATGGTTTTTTCCTCCCTAATAATTAGTCAGAGACTTCTTCGGCCTGAGCAGAGCACAGGGTCTGAGCATCCTCCAAAAGAGAAGAGGGCACATAGATATCTACCCCCTGGCCGCTCATGCCCAGTATCAGCTTGCCGAAACTGCCGTCTCCCGGATATATCCTCAAGCAAGGTATTCCATATGCTTCCAGCATATTGATCTTCAACTCGTCGGCAAAATCCAGACTTTTGCAATTGCACAGCAGGGCCGGAGTTTCCGGCTCCCCATCCACTGTCTTCGGCCAGCGCTCAAGCAGGCGGCTGTCTGCGCTCTTGCCCCAGTCAGTTTCTATTTCCATTATTATCCTCCAAAACTCTATAGGAATTTATTATATTATAATACCTAAAGCTCATTAACACAAGTACAATTATAGGCTTTGCTCTCCGTCTGCAGGCAGGCCCTGATGTGGAAATATTATGTAAACTCCGGCGAAGGTCTCGCCGGAGTTTACATAATTACAGTTACATAATTCTATTCACATAATTTGACGCAATTGGCCGGCCTGTCCGGTCCAGGATAAGGCTTATATCTTATGCAGCTGGTAGTCCCTGGTGCCCAGGCCTATCTTCTGGGCATGGTCCAGGCAGGACTGCCAGTCGGTATCCGGGTGGTTCATATGGAAGTGCTCATGGTTATGGTCTTCATGGCCGAACTTCTTCAGATTGTCGTCCAGGCAGCTGCCCTCTATCACCGGCATCTTATTGCACAAGTCGGCGCAGGCCTGATCCAGAGCCACCGGGTCGAAGGAGGCCAGCATGCCCACGTCGGGGATGATGGGGATGTCGTTCTCCGCATGGCAGTCGCAGTTGGGGGACACGTCGCAGATAAGGGTCACATGGAAGCAGGGGCGGTCCTTGCACACGGCATAGGCATACTCCGCCATCTTATAGTTGAGCAGCTTTACCGAGTCCTGGAAGACCGGCTTTACTGCGTTCTTTGGGCAGATCGCCAGGCAGCGCCCGCAGCCCACGCATTTGTTCTCGTCTATATGGGCCTTGCCGTTTTTGATCACGGGGGCTCCGTGGGCGCAGATCCTGAAGCAGGAGCCGCAGCCTATGCACAGTTCCTCCTTGACATAGGGCTTGCCGTCGCAGTGCTGCTCCATCTTGCCGGCCCTGGAGCCGCTGCCCATGCCCAGGTTCTTTATCGTGCCGCCGAATCCCGCCTCTTCATGGCCTTTAAAGTGGGTCAGAGAAATGACCATGTCCGCATCCATTATGGCCCGTCCTATCTTGGCTTCCTTCACGTACTCCTGATTGATGGGCACCAGCTGCTCATCGCTGCCCTTGAGGCCGTCGGCGATGATCACATGGCAGCCTGTCTGGAGCGGAGAAAAGCCGTTGAGGTAGGCGGTATCCATATGGTCAAGGGCGTTCTTCCGGCTGCCTACATACAGGGTATTGCAGTCGGTGAGGAAGGGCTTGCCCCCCAGCTCCTTCACATAGTCCGCTACCACCTTGGCATAATTGGGACGGAGGAAGGCGAGGTTGCCATACTCCCCGAAGTGCAGCTTTATGGCCGCATACTTGTCCGTAAAGTCTATGCTCTCAAAGCCGGCGGTCTTCATCAGCCGATGGAGCTTTTTC
>DVHY01000120.1 GCA_018711755.1 Candidatus Limivicinus faecipullorum
GAAATTCTGGCCGAGCTCATTGATTATATCAAAGTTTACGAGGGCGGCAATATTAGCGTGAAATTCAAATACGCTGACGAGTTCCGCCGCATGGCTGAATATATCGAGCTCAACGCCCCTATGGTTCAAGGTGTGGGTTGATATATGGCCCTATCACCAATTCCGTTTGCTGGTTTTCCTAATATATATTGCCCATACGATGGTAGCGTGGGAGAAAGTTGTTTTGCTCATAAAACCGTTTCCCACAGCCGCTGCATGCATACCGCCGCTTACGAAGATAGAGATAGACGTCCTTGCCAAAAGCAGATAAATCCTTAATCTTCTGCTTTCGGTAGTCGTGAATTCGATCTGTCTCCGCTCCACAGCATGGGCAGCTATGCTTACAACGGGGCAGCTCAAGCTCTATATGGTGTGCGCTTTCGTCTTCCCAGACTTTTTTGATGATTACATCTTCCAATCCAAGCAATTTTGCTGTATTATCTTCGTAGAGCATAGGGCATTTCCTTTCTGATGAGGTAGGGGTACTTTTATCTTAAAGGGTTTTTCTTCTATGCTCTACTCTTTTTTCCTAATAACAATAAATGTTGGGTGTAGCTCAGCCTTTCGGCCTCGCTACCCCACCATTTATTATAGAACCATTAAAAATCAGCTGCCCAGATAGGCTCTCTTCACGTCCTCATTGCTCAGCAGCTCCGCCCCGGTGCCGGACAGGCCGATGCGCCCCGTCTCCAGAACATAACCGGTGTCCGCCGTCTGCAATGCCATGTTGGCGTTCTGCTCAATAAGCAGTATGGTCACGCCCTGGCGGTGTATCTCCCGGATGATATCGAAGATACCCCTGACGATAATAGGCGCCAGGCCGAGGCTGGGCTCATCCATCATTATGAGCTTGGGTCTGCTCATAAGGGCCCGGGCCACTGCCAGCATCTGCTGCTCGCCGCCGGAGAGAGTGCCTCCCGGCTGCCAGGAACGCTCCTTCAGCCTGGGGAAGAGACTGTACACCCACTCGATATCCTCCTTCAAATCGTCATGACGGAGGTATGCTCCGATCTTCAGGTTTTCCAGCACGGTCAGGTCGGCGAATATGCGCCGTCCCTCAGGGACCAGAGTGACGCCCCGCTTCACGATCTCCGTGGGGTCGGCAGCGGTGATGTCCTGGCCCTCAAAGCTGATGGAGCCGCCGGAGGGTCTCACCAGTCCGGCGATGGAGCGGAGGGTGGAGCTTTTGCCGGCGCCGTTTGCGCCGATAAGAGTGACTATCTCCCCTCTCTTTACATCAAAGGATATGCCCTTGACGGCCTCTATGCCGCCGTAGCTCACCTTCAGGTCCTTTATGCTCAGAATGACGTCGCTCATTCCACCACCCCCAAATATGCGTCGATAACTCTCTTGTCCGCCTTGACCACCTCAGGTGTGCCGGAAGAGATGAGCTTGCCGAAGTCGATAACATAGATGCGGTCGGAAAACTGCATGACCAGGTCCATATGGTGCTCTATCATCAGTATGGTCAGGTCGTGGTTTTTCCTCAGCTCCACGATGTATTCTCCCAGCTCCTGGGTCTCCTGCGGGTTCATGCCTGCGGCGGGCTCATCCAGAAGCAGAAGACTCGGATTAGTGGCAAGGGCCCTGGCTATCTCCAGCCGCCTCTGTATGCCGTAGGGCAGAGAACCGGCGATCTCATCCTTAAGATGATCCAGCTTCTGCTCGGCCAGCAGCTCCATGGCCTCCTCCCTCATGTGCCGCTCCTCACGGGCGCTGAGGCGGAAGGTGGCGGAAAAGACGTTCTGCTTTGCTCTCATGTGTTTTGCGATGAGAACATTGTCCAGCACCGTCAGTGCGGAGAAAAGGCGAATATTCTGGAAAGTACGGGCAATGCCCATATAGGTTATCCTGTCCGGGGTGGGAGCGTAGATTTTGCCGGTCATGGCGTCCGGGTCCAGCTTTTTGGCCAGCTCGATGCGCCGCTGGGCACATTCCTTCAGCTCTCCGTTCATGGCCTGGACTTCTTTCTGGCGCCGCAGTTCAATATCCTTTTTCTTTTCCTCGAATGCGGCATAGAGCTCATCCCGCTTTGCCTGCTCCTGGACCTTGTCCAGTTCGGCCACAGCCAGCCGCTCCGCCTCTTCCGTCTCAGCGGTGTACTGCTGCTCGATGGTCTCAATCTTTTTCAGCACATCCGGGTCGTCCATACCGTCATACTGGGCGGTAAAAAGGCTTGCGTGGCTGCCCAGATATTCCTTGGCCATTTTGCCCCTGGGGTGGTTGCGCACTATGGTGTTGCCCATAAACTCAATGCGGCCGTTGGTGGGCTGGTAAACGCCGGTGACGCAGTTGAAGGCAGTGGTCTTGCCTGCGCCGTTGGGTCCTATAAGGGCCACGATCTCCCCTTTGTTGACTTCCAGGGAAAGGTCGTTTACTGCGATAACGCCGCCGAACTGCATGGTTATATTGTCCAGACGAAGTATGTTTTCACTCATTTTGCAGCACCTCCTTCAGCTTCTGCGGGAGCCGCTTTCTTTGTGCGCCCAAGACGTCTGAACACATCCGACAGCTCCTTGTCGCCAAACAGGCCCTTGCGGAAGAAGAGCACCACTACCATGATGATAACGCTGAACACCACCATGCGGAAGCCGCTGTTGAGGAAGGGCACCTTTGCAGTGGCGGAGGCATAGTAATAGATATCGTAGCCCAGTATCACCACGCCCAGAACAAAGGCGCTCCACATTTCGGTGAACTTCCGGGCTCCTGCCCTGCGGCGGCGAAGCACCAGCAGAGCGGTGATGCCCAGGGCAAACAGGGCCAGGACGATCACGAAAGCCCAGTAGCCGCCGGCAGTCTTGAAGCTGGTGGGCACATCCAGGAAACGCAGCCACCACTCGCTGCAGGCCATATAAAGGAAGGCCGCGATGGTGCTGCCGGAGATGGAGCCGATACCGCCCAGAACCACTATAAGAAGGATCTCATAGGTCATGGTGGAGGTAAAGGTCTTGGCCTGCACCTGGTTCATGAACATGGCCAGCAGGGCGCCGCCCACGCCGGCAAAGAAAGAGCTGATAATGAAGCTCATGCGCTTGTGCTTGGCCAGGTTTATACCCATGGCCTCGGCAGCCACCTCATCCTCGCGGATGGCCTTAAAGGCCCGGCCGTAGCTGGAGTTGATGAGCAGGACTATGAGCCAGATACATATGCCCGAAATGGCAAAAGCCACAAAGGTACTGAGCCTCAGCACGATCTCCCCGTTTGAATTGGTGATGTTGAAGCTGGCAAGGGTGGGGAAATTCTTGAGGGCATTGGCGCCGTTGGTCACCTTGCCCAGAGACTCCCACTGGAAGATGGCGCGGATTATCTCCGCAAAGCCCAGAGTGGCAATGGCAAGGTAGTCGCTTTTGAGCTTCAGCACCGGCAAGCCGATGAGCCAGGCAAAGAAGGCGGCCACAAGGCCCGCACAGATAAGGGCGATCACGGCGCCTATTACAAAGCCGATGGCGCCGCCCACACCGCCGCCGCCCATCAGGTTCTGCATGGCCTCGGTGATGGAAAAGTTGATGGCTGAACCGTCAAATATGTAGTATACGCTGTCGCGCTGGGCTACAGGAATAGTCAGTATTGCGAAGGTATATCCGCCCAGGAGCATGAATCCCGCCTGGCCCAGAGAAAACAGTCCGGTAAAGCCGTTGAGCAGGTTCATGCTGGCCGCCACCAAGGCATAGACCGCACCCTTCTTGAGGGCGGTAAAGACGATGATATTCTTGTTGGGGTCCAGAGTGTTTTCCAGCACTATCACCAGGACCAGAATAGCCAGAACGCCCAGGAAAGCCAGAGCGGAGCCCTTTTTGCTTTTCTTTTCAAGTGTTACAGCAGACATAAGAGCACCTCCTCAGACCTTGTCGGTGACCTTTTCACCAAACAGTCCTGTGGGCTTGAGCACCAGGATGATGATGAGCAGGGCAAAAGTGAAGGCGTCGGAGAAAACGGTGAAGCTGGTTCCCTTGATAATGTTCTCGCAGATGCCTATGATGAACGCGCCGATGACCGCCCCGGGGATGGAGCCGATGCCGCCGAACACTGCGGCCACGAAAGCCTTCAATCCGGGCATGGAGCCGGACAGCGGAACGATCTGGGTATAGTTGGTAAAGTACAGCAGGCTGCCGATGGCTGCCAGGACGCTGCCTATCACGAAGGTGAAGCTGAT
>DVHY01000121.1 GCA_018711755.1 Candidatus Limivicinus faecipullorum
GGCCGAACGGCCCCGGGTTTTTCTTGTGTATCGGGCTTTTTGATGTTATCCTAGTCACAAAAGGAGAGATGATATGTACACCGAGAAATTATACTATAAAGACAGCCATTGCTTTGAATTCACCGCCCTGGTCCTGGACTGCCGGGAAACGGCCAGGGGTCCCGCCCTTATTCTGGACAGGACCGCCTTCTTCCCCGAGGGGGGCGGCCAGCTGGCGGATACCGGCAGCCTTGGGGCTGTGAAGGTGCTGGACGTGCATGAGAAGGAGGGGGAGATACTCCACTACTGCGACGGGCCGTTGATGCCCGGGGAGAGAGTGGAGGGCCGCCTGGACGCCGAGCAGAGGCTCGTGCGCATGCAGAACCACTCCGGGGAGCATGTGGTCTCGGGCCTTGCCCATAAGCTCTTCGGCTGCGAGAACGTGGGCTTCCACATGGGGGAGGACTTCGTCACCATAGACTTCGACCGGGAGCTGAGCCGGGAACAGCTCATGGAGATAGAGACCCTGGCCAACCGGGCGGTGAGGGAGGACCTGCCCGTGTCCTGCACCTTCCCGGAGCCGGAGGCGCTGAAGAGCCTGGAATACCGCAGCAAGCTGGAGCTCACCGAGAACGTGCGCATAGTGGAGATACCAGGGGTGGACCGCTGCGCCTGCTGCGCTCCCCATGTGGAGCGCACCGGGGAGATAGGGCTCATAAAGGTGCTGGACTGGGAGCGCCACCGGGGCGGACTGCGGCTGAGCCTGGCCTGCGGCATGCTGGCTCTCAGAGATTACCGGGTGAAGCAGGAGAATATCTCCGCCATATCCCAGGCCCTGAGCTCCAAGCGCCACGAGACCGCCGCCGCCGTGGAGAGGCTGCTCCAGGAGCAGCAGAAGAGCAAGGAGCGCATAGCCGCCCTGAGCCTGGAGCTGGCCCGGTATATGGCGGAAGACCGGGAGGAGACGGAGGGAAATATCTGCGTCTTTGACTCCGTGCTGGATGAGGTGGCCCTCAGGGAATTGGTGAATCTGCTGATGGAGAAGTGCCGGGGCATAGCCGCCGCCTTTTCCGGCGACGACCGGAGAGGCTACCGCTATATCATGGGCAGCCTGGAACTGGATATGCGCAGCCTGGCAAAGGAGCTGAATTCCCTGATAGAGGGCCGGGGCGGCGGCAAAGCCCGGATGATACAGGGCAGCGCCTCCGCCTCCGCCTCCGCCATAGCCGCCGTATTTGAGAGAGATTTTCGATAAATAAATTAACAGGCGCAGGAGAGAGAACAGTTCACAGAAAGGCCATTCGTTTAGACAAATCTTGTCATTATGTATAATTACCCCCAAAATACTACACACAAAAACCGTAAAAATGCACAAATATTAATTGACAGCACATTAACGATTTGATAAAATAGCTACGTAAGAGTGGGCCCAGCTGCCCAATGCGGAAAATCGGATTTTTGGAGGGTTGTCTGTGAAAGATCTCAAGCACCTGATCTACTTTGAGAATCTGCTTCAGGAAGCCAACAACGAGCTGGTACAAAAGGCCAGAGCCGATGGGAAATACGCTGTTGGCTATACCTGCTATTTCATGCCTGAAGTTCTTCTCGACCTGCCGGGCTGCTTCTCAGTGCGTCTGAGGGCGCCCCGCTGCACATCCCCGGATATCGCCACATATTACATGTCCGCCCGTGTGTGCCATTACGGGCGCAGCCTTTTTGAGCGGGCCCTGGAGGGGGGCTATAACTTCCTGGACGCTCAGATGGCCACGGAGACCTGTACCGTCACCTGCCGCTTCCAGGAGCATCTCCAGCAGAAAAAGCTCAGCAGCGTGGCGGACATGAACGTCATTAAAAACGACAATTTCTTCTGCGAATTCATCGACGTGCCGTTTAAAAAGACGGAGAACAGCTACCTCCACTACAAGGAGCAGCTCAGGTTCCACGTGCTGGACAAGCTCCGGGAACACTTCGGCATAGACACCTCCGACGAGGCCATCATGAAGGCCATAGAGCAGCACAACGAGGTCTGCCGTCTGATAAACCAGATAGGGGACTACCGCAAGCTGGACAAGCCCACCATCACCGGCTATGAGTTCCATGTGATACAGCTGGTGAGCCTGGCCTGCCCTAAGGAGCTCATCCTGCCCTACCTGCGGGAGACGGCGGAGGAGATGAAGACCAGGGAGCCGGACGAGCGCTGGCCTTTCCGCTGCAAGGTGGTGCTGGCGGGCTCCGAGAACGACGACCCGGAATTTACCAAGCTCATCGAGGGCTGCGGCGCTGAAGTGGTGGCGGACCGCTACTGTTACGGCGCGGTGGAGAGCCGCATACCCATAGTGGTGAAAGAGGGCCAGGACCCCCTGGACGCCATCGCCCGCCACTATCTGGACACCAGCAACTGCCCCCGCTTCATGCCTCAGAATGTGATGAGGGAGCGCAAGCAGCGTCTGGCGGACCTGGTGAAGGAATACAAGGCCGACGGCCTCATCGTCGCCTCCAACAAGTTCTGCGAGTATTGGAGCTATGAACGTGTTATAGACACGGTGGTCATGAAGCGGGACTTCGGCATCCCGGTGTGCTCAATAGAAAAGGAGTATATAAATTCCGCCTCCGGCCAGCTGCGCACCCGTTTCCAGGCCTTCGTTGAAAGTGTGGAGATCAAGAAGATCCAGGAGGGCAAGTAAAATGGCTAAGAAAAAAGCAGACATCAAAAAACTTGCCAGAGACTTCTGGCATGGCAAGCCCCACGGCGAGCGCCGTCTGGGGGAACTGTATCAGGACAAGACGGGCCTGTATAAGCACAGAGAGTGGCGGGGCGTGAAGGACACCCTGTACTACTTCTATATGGTCTGGCTCTACAACTACATATTCATGGTGAAGGACATCATGACCATGGGCGGGCCGATAAACTTTGCCAAGGGCCTCTGGCGCTACCGCTGGGTGGGCCAGACCTATCTGCCGGTGCTCCACTGGTTCGACCGGGGCATGGAGGGCATGCGGGGCGAGGCCCTGAAAGCCTCCGCCTGGCACTACAGAGGCATGGTCAACGAGACCATCCGCCAGTTCCAGCGCATGTTCCAGGCGGACACCAAGCTCCACGGCGGCCGGAAGACCGACGCCTGGTATCACACCATGGCCCACAACGAGACGGTGTGGGGCGGCATCTTCTATCCCTGGAGCGACCACTTCGACAATGTGGCCATGGAGATGATACCCTATTTCGTCACCTGCCACGTGAACTCCCACACGGTGCACAATTATATCGACGCCGTCCAGTCCATCGGCCTGCCCGGCGACCCCTGTCCCATGTGCCAGGCGGAGTCCGGACTTTTCGTGCTGGACGACATGCCCGACTATGCACCTTTTATGATAACCTCCAACGAGGCCTGCGACGCCTCGGTGGCCACCTCCATCCTTCAGGACTGGTTCTACGACAAGCCTCTGTTTGCCATGCCCCAGCCCATGCAGTTTGACGATCCCCTGGTGCACAAGCACTGCCGCCGGGAGATAGAGGAGTGCTGGAAGTTCATAGAGGAGCAGACCGGCGTGCCCTTCAACTGGGACCAGCTGGTGAAGAAGCTGCGGCAGCAGAACCAGCTGCAGGAGTTTGAGCGGGAGAAGTGGGAAGTGGCCGGCAAGACCCCCTACTATCCCGTCAACGGCGTGGCCCAGGCCCTCTACCGTATCTACTACAGCCAGGACGGCGACCGGGATATCTGGCACTTCTGCGACAAGAAGGTGCGCAAGATACTGGAGAAGTGCGTGAGCAAGAAGATAAACACTTTCCCCAAGACCCGCCACCGGGTCATCGCCTGGTCCTGCGCGCCGCTGTATTACTCCCACTGGTGCACCTGGGCATACAACTGCTGGGGCTTGAACGTGATAATCAACATGGACTCCCTCATGTTCGACATGTCCATCCGCACCGATACTTACGACCACTGCCTGGACGACATGGCCACCTACCACATGTGGGCGCCCATGCGGCGCATGGCCGTAGGCGGCATGCACCACATCTTCGAGCTGTGGGAGTACATGGAGAAGTTCAACTGCGACTTCGTCATGATGTACGACCAGCTCCAGTGCAAGGGCATGCAGGGCGTCCACGGCCTGTTTGAGGACGAGTTCCGCAGCAGGAACATCCCGGCCATCTGGATGCCTCACGCCCTGCCGGACAGCCGCACCGTGAGCCGGGCGGAGATACGCCGCATCGTAAACGACTACATGACCACCGTCATGCACGAGGAGCCCCTGGACCCGTCCCTGCTGGACTTCGACGATTCCATGGGCTGGTAAGGAGGAGAGACTATGAAAAAAGGCAAATGCTGCAAATGTTCCTTTGGCTGCAAGCTGGGCCGCCTTGCCCTGAAGCTGCTGGGCCTGTTGCTGCTGGCAAATGCGGCGCTCTTTGCCGTGTTCTTCTTTGACCTGGACGGCAAGCTGCTGTTCAACGTGGTGGAGCCGCTGCTGAAGAAACACTATGACAACATGGACAGGAAGGATACTCTGAAATCCCCCTACGATATGGACAAGTATCCCTCCTATGAGTATCAGGTCTGATTTAAAAAACTTAAATAAATACATGGAGGCAAAAGCAAAATGAAATACTTTGGCGGCTGCGACGTAGGGTCTACATATACCAAGGCAGTTATACTGGACGAGAACGGGAAGATGGTGGCGGACACCACCATAAGGAGCAAGATAAATTCCGAGCAGAGCGCGATAGCGGCCATGGAAGAGGTGTGCAAGCAGGCAGGGCTGAAGGACAGCAAGGACCTGGCCTACCTGATAGGCACGGGCTATGGGCGGAACAAGGTGCCCTTTGCCGATGAGAACATCTCGGAGATAAGCTGCCACGCCATGGGCGTGCACGTGACCAATCCCGACGTGAAGGCCATCATAGACATCGGAGGCCAGGACGTAAAGGGCATCTCCATAGATACCGACGGCACGGTGAAGAACTTCGCCATGAACGACAAGTGCGCCGCGGGAACCGGCCGATTCTTCGAGGCCATGGCCAGGAGCTTTGAGCTGAGCCTGCCTGAGTTCAGCAAGCTGAGCCTGACGGCAAAGAACGTTATCCCCATCACTGCCCAGTGCACGGTGTTTGCCGAGTCCGAGGTCATCACCCTGGTGGGCGAGGGCAAGGCCACCGACGAGATAGCGGCAGGCATAGAGATGGCGGTGGCAAAGCGCTGCTTCGTCATGGCGAAGAAAGCGGGAGCCACGGACTCCATCACCCTGACCGGAGGCTGCGCCAAGAACGACGGACTGAAAGAGGCCATAGAGCACGTGCTGAAGCTGAAAGTGGTGGAGCTGAAGACCGACCCGCAGCTGATGGGCGCTCTGGGCGCCGCCGAGTATGCCCGCCAGAAGGGCATGGCCAAAAAATAAAAAGGCCCCTGGACCCTCACTTTATGGAAAGGAGCAATTTCTCTGATGTGTAAATTCATTAAGAAGCTGGCCGTCATGCTTGCGGTGACCGTTGTGGCTCTGTTCGTGGTGTACTTCTGGAACCTGGACCAGAAGCTCCTGGGCTGGGTATACAAACAGGTGAACCTGGTGTTTGACCGCAAGCCGGTGGACCTGGTATTCTAAAATATGGAGCTATATAATTCCCTTATAAAAGATACCGAGGCGCAGCTGGAAAAACTGGATAAAAAAGCCTGGGATTACTCCCCGGCAGACTGCTGGAAGGATACCGGCTCCAGCGAGCTGGTGCTCCAGCGGGACGCCGCCTATGAGCTGGGCGCTCAGGGCAGAGGCAGCGCAAACTATGTTCTCTTCACCTCCAGCTCGGAGCTGGTGAATGAGGACAAGGTGATCCTTATCGGGCCGGATATGGGCCAGATAAAGGGCGACTGCGACTTTGCCCGGATAGTTCTGCTGCAGGTGGGCGTTCTGGACGACGATGATGAAGCGGTTTACCGCACTTTGAAGGACATAGAGTTCTCCAAGTACCACGTGTACCCGGAGGGCTATATGATCCGCATGTCTCCCGAAAGCTACAGAGAGCAGGTTCGTGTAAGCCGGCAGGCCCTGAAAAAGGGTATCAGTTTCAAGACCGTGGGGAACAGATATGTGGCGGAATATAAGAAGGACGCAAACGTCCTCAAGGCCACGGTGATCTTTATCACAGACCCCAAAGCGGACTATGAGGCCCTGCAGGCCATGGCCAAGAAGGCCGCAGCCGTTACCGGGACCCTCACCCATATCCTGGAGGGACTGCCCACCGATTGCTCGGTGTGCGCCCTGAAGGACATATGCGATGAGGTAGACGGCATGAAAGAACTGCACTTCGGCGTGGGCGACAAGGGCGGAAAGCACTGAGACCGCTTGTCATAACAATTTAATAGAAAGGGCCTGGCGCAGATGCGGCAGGCCCTTTCCTTTACATTGGCCCGGTTTCGGATGCGGAGGGCTGAGCAGGGAGAGCACGGGACGGCAGAGCCGTACATGCGCCCGGCAAAGGCTCAATATCTTGATAATGGGGACTGAAATCCGGGGAAGCGGGGCATTCTCATAATACGAGAGAGATTCCCGGCCCTTTGGCTAGTATTTTCACTGACCGGATGTTAGAATCGGGGGCGAAAATAAAGGCAGAGAGGAGACAGCAGAATGGAAAGGAAAACCATTGGCACCTTTATAGCCGTGCTGCGGAAGGCCCGGGGCCTCACCCAGCGCCAGCTGGCGGAAAAACTGAATGTATCGGACAAGACGGTGAGCCGCTGGGAGAGGGACGAGGGATATCCCGACTTGGCGCTGATACCTATACTGGCAGAGATATTTTCCGTCAGCTGCGACGAGCTTCTGAGAGGGGAGCGCCTGCCCGGGGAGAGGTCGGAACAGGACAGGGAAAAGGATGAGCGGCGCAGTGAAAAACAGCGGCAGTATCTCCTGGCGTCAGCCATGAGCCGTTTTAGAAACCGCAGTTGTATTGCAGCGCTGCTGGCTCTCCTGGGGCTGACGGCGGCAGCGGCGGCAAACTTTGGATTTGGCCGGGGACG
Source organism: Candidatus Limivicinus faecipullorum (assembly GCA_018711755.1). Taxonomy (GTDB): domain Bacteria; phylum Bacillota; class Clostridia; order Oscillospirales; family Oscillospiraceae; genus Limivicinus; species Limivicinus faecipullorum. The sequence goes on from DVHY01000121.1 coordinate 6,987, forward strand.
GCTGGGCTTTTTCCTGGGGCTGTCTTTTCTGCTGGTATCCGCCAGCTGCCAGCTGATACTCGGAAACAATGCACGGCTGTGGGCGGGGGAGGCGGAAGGGAAAGCGCTGGTAGCCTTTCGCCTGCGGATGCTGCATATTACTGAGCTTTGCCTGGGAGCTGACCTTTGTATGCTTGCCGCCTTACTGCCATTGCTCAGCCTGGAGCAGGCAGATGCGGCCATCTCTGCAGGCAGCTGGCTGGCCGCCGGAGGGGCCTGTGCTGCCGGAGCTCTGGCCCTGGGCTGTGGGGTCTGCTGGTTTATAAACGGCAGGCTTAGTAAAAGGCCGGAATATGCTGTGGAGGAAAAGGCGGGAGAAAGGTACAGATACAATCACCGGCTGAAGGGCCGGCTTGGCCTTGCCCTGGCTGTGCTCTTCGTCTTTACCGGCCTGGCCCACTATTCCCTCACTCGGATATGGGGACCGGGAGCTGTATTGGAGAGCACAGAATTTGAGGATCTGAACAGCTTTGCTCGGTTCATGGAAGAAAAGGGCATGCCACTGGAAAATAATCACTATAATGACAATGCCAGGTACTATGATGAAGAGGGCAATGAAATAAGCTTTCTGGAAGCCAGCCGGAGATATTTGACGGACGGGATCAGCAAGGTGGTTGTGGAGTATGTGCTGGACGGACTGACCGTCTGCACGGTGCAGGCCAGCTTCCGGGGCGATGAACTGCTGGAGCTGAAGGCTTTTGCCTGTGACTATGAGCAGTTGGAGCAGGCCCGGGCCACAATCCGGCAGAGGAACGGATTTTTTGCCGCAGTCTATGTGCTGGAGCTGCTGGCGGCGACGGCGGTATACTTTAAAAAGCGGGCAAAATAAAGCGGCAGCTTATATGCCGGGGAAGCGAAAGAGCTCCCCCGGCATCTTTCCTGTTTTCAAGGCTGAATCAAAGCCCAGCGTAAGCGGGTTTGATTCAGAAAGGAGCTGCAACGGAATGGATGAGAAGCGACAGCTGCCCTTGTGGGCTGCTGTCGCTGGGAAGGATATGGAGTTTGCGGCGACGTAGCTTCCCCGGCATATTTTTTTGGACAAGCGCATATATATGCTGTGGGGGTGATAGACCATGGCCTATGAAGAAGTGCAGAAGACTCTGACAAAGAGCCACAGCCTGAACATGGAGAACCGGGAAAAGCTGAGCCTGAGCGGAGTGGAGGATGTGTCCGGCTTTGACGAGAACCTCATCGTCCTCACCACCTCCCAGGGTGAACTGACCATAAGAGGGGAGCAGCTGCACATAGACAGGATAGACCTGGATGTGGGACAGCTGGAGGTGAGAGGCCGCATACAGGAGCTGAGCTACGGCGAGCCTCTGCGCTCCGGCTCTCTCTGGTCCCGGCTCTTCGGCTGATGGAGATAAGGGTCGGAGAACAGGCTCTGGCCCTGGCCCTGGCTTTTGGGCTGGGGCTGGGCACTGGGCTAATGTATGATATGCTGCGTCCGCTGCGGCGGCGAGGGGGCAAGCCGTTGGCGGCGGTGACGGATGCAGTCTTTGCCTTGGCCTCCGCTTTCTGTCTGTTCCTTTTTGCCATGCAGGCGGACAACGGCCGTCTGGGCACCTGGGAACTGGCGGCGGCTCTGCTGGGCTTTCTGCTGTATATGCACGCCCTCAGCCCGGTGATGCTGCCGGTTTTGGAGAGCCTTTACCAATTAACTGGGAAATGCCTTGGATTTTGGGGAAATAATTTAAAGAAAATTCAAGATTTATTAAAAAGGCTCTTCCCAAAAGTAAAGGAATGCATTAAAATAAAAAAATGAAAGTTGCAGCCTGTGGATATGAGAAGTCCCGGATGCAGCTGCGCCCCGACCCCGGCGGCTCTTGGCGACAGCCTCCGGCAAGTCAAACTCCATCGCCCCGTAAACCGGCGGTTATACCCGCCCAGGACTGGATATGAATTCACGGGAGACATTGGTGCGTATAATCCTTGTGGCTCTGCTGCTGTATTCCCTCACCGGCTTTGTGACTGTGAGCAGGGAACTGAGGCAGTCGGAGCTCATGGCGGCGCAGATGCGGCGGCAGACGGAGGAGCTCCGGCTGCTCAATGGGGAACTGGAAGAAAAGATCGCGCAGGGGCAGAGCCCGGAGGAAATGCAGCAGCTGGCCAGGGACCGTCTGGGCCTGGTGCTGCCCGGGGAGAAATTGTTCTATTTTTCAACAGACAGAGAGGGATAAGCAATGGAACTGGCGGTGGGACAGGTGCTGGAAGGCACCGTGACGGGAATAACCAAATTCGGCGCCTTTGTCAGCCTGGAGGGAGGAAAAAGCGGCCTGGTACACATTTCGGAGGTGGCCAACGCCTATGTCAGCGATGTCCACGACCATGTGGAGATAGGGCAGAAGGTCAAGGTCAAGGTCCTGAGTATTGGCGAGGCCGGGAAAATCAACCTCTCCATAAAGCGTGCCCAGGAGGAACCCAAGGCCAATGCGGCCCCGGCCTACAGGCGCCCGGCTCAGACCGCTCAGAACAATGCGCCCCGCCAGAATTACAGCGCGGCCCAGGCCCAGGTGGCCCCGCCCACAGCCAACCAGGACTTTGAGGACAGGCTGAAACGCTTTATGCAGGAGTCCGACAGCAGGATTGCCGACAACCGCATGTATTCAGAGAGAAGGCAGCGCAGCCGCCGGCGCTGAAGGAAGAGACCGGAGCCGGCGGAGGGCCGGCCCGGCAGTATTGCCGCAAGGCAGGGAGACAGATATGGACTACAGAGAAATGTACAGCGCAAAACTCAGCTCAGCGGAAAAACTGGCCGAGCGGCTGGAAAGCGGATGGACTTTGGGCATGGACTCCAGCACCTCCCAGACCCCGGCGATAATGAGCGCATTTGCCAAACGGGTGAAGGCCGAGGGCCTGAGAGGCATCAAGGTGCAGACCCTGCTGGACGTTTACCCCTTTGAGTTCTATGCCGACAGCAGCCTGGCCGGGATGATGACAGGCTATTCCTGGTTCTCCAGCGGCGGCGCCCGCAAGGCGATAAACGGCGGCTGGGCAGATTTCATCCCCGCCTATTACCGGGATATACCAGGCCATATCCGCAGAGAATATGAGTTTGACGCCTTCTGCGTGGCCGTATCCCCCATGGACAAGCACGGCTATTTCAGCCTGGGGAACAACGCCTCCTACGCCCAGGCCATGATAGATAAGTCCAAGCGCATCTTCATCGAGGTGAACGACCGGCAGCCCAGGGCCGTGTGCGGCGCCCAGATCCATATCAGCCAGGTGGAGGCCATAGTGGAAAACAGCTTCCAACTGCCTGTGCTGCCCCCTGCCGTGCTGGATGAGACCAGCATCACCATAGGCAATCTCATCGCCGAACAGATACCCGACGGAGCCTGCATCCAGCTGGGCATAGGCGCCATACCCGACGCCACCGGCCTGGCCCTGAAAAGCAAGCACGATCTGGGCATACACACCGAGATGTTCACCGATTCCATGGTGGAACTGATAGACTGCGGCGCAGTCAATAACAGCAAAAAGCAGATACACCGGGGCAAGACCATCACCACCTTCGCCTACGGCTCCCAGCGTATCTACGACTACATAGACGATAACCCCGCCATAGAGCTGCTGCCGGTGGACTATGTGAACGACCCCAATGTCATATGTAAAAATGACAATGTGGTGTCCATCAATGCGGCCCTTGAGGTGGATTTCTGGGGGCAGGTCTGCGCCGAAAGCGTGGGCACCAGGCATATGTCCGGCTCCGGAGGACAAATAGACTTCGTCAGAGGAGCCTGTCAGAGCCGCGGAGGCATGAGCTTTATTGCCTTCCCCTCTACTGCCAAGGGCGGCACCATAAGCAAGATCAAATCGGAGCTCACTCCCGGCGCCGTCTGCACCACCAGCAAAAACGACGTGGACTATATAGTCACGGAGTACGGCATCGCCCATCTCAGAGGCAAGAGCCTCGCCGAGAGGACCAGACAGCTCATCGGCATCGCTCATCCGGATTTCCGGGACCAGCTGCTCTTTGAGGCAAAGAAGCGGGGCATCATCATCTGAATAAGGAAAGCATAAAAAAGCGCCGCCGTATGCGTTCAGCATACGGCGGCGATAATCATTTAGGGTCTGATCTGTTTTTTGCGTTATCCCGGCCCTTGCAGGGGACACTGAAGAGGAAGGGCTCAGGTGCGGCGGTAGAGGACATAGCCGCAGCGGCAGTTGATGTGTATCTTCCCTTTGCCTCTGGGCACCCGCAGTATGGTGCCGCAGCCCGGGCACTTGAAAAAGCGGAAGTCTTTGCGCTGGTGGAAGCGCTCCTTGCGCATATCCCACTGGCGGCGGCGCCGCTCCAGAAAGGCCAGATAGGCATTGTTCTCAAGCTCCCTCTGCCCCATGCGCCGGGAGAAGGCCCGGACAAAGCTCAGCACTATCAAAATCACGCCCAGCCAGCTGAAAGGCACGCTGAGCAGCCCGTTGAGCAGAACAGCCAGGAGGATCGAGACGACGAGGCAGGCCACGCCCCACCAGAACATTGACTTGGACAGTTCGTCCATGCCCTGCCTGCCCTGAAACAGATTGTTGAACCAGGTTCTCATATTCTCGCTCTCCTTCAGTCTGATTATATTTTAAGAATTTCGGCATTTAAAGTCAAGGCTTTGGGGCAAATGTTTACAAAACGGAAAGGAATTGCACTTGCACTGCCTCCGCCTTGGTGATAAAATACACTCGTAATTATGCCAATCGGGTAATATGGAGGCGGAATATGATAGGGATAGGCAGCGACCACGGCGGCTTCGAGCTGAAAGAAGCGGTAAAAAAACATCTGGAGGAGAGGGGCCTGGAATATAAGGATTTTGGGACTTACACCCCGGCCTCCTGCGACTATCCCGTTTACGGCAGGGCAGTGGCCAAGGCCGTGGCTTTCGGGGAGTGCGACAGGGGAATAATAATCTGCGGCACCGGCATAGGCATATCCATCACCGCAAACAAGGTCAAGGGCATTCGGGCGGCTCTTTGCTCCGACTGCTTCTCCGCCCAGGCCACCCGGGAGCACAATGACGCCAATATCCTGGCCATGGGGGCCAGGGTGCTGGGAGAGGGCCTAGCCCTGAAGATAGTGGACACTTTCCTGGACACCCCCTTCTCCGGGGACCCGCGGCATGTGCGCCGCATTTCCATGATAGAGGAGTAATACTGTTTGGCAAGGATACAGATTTTTTACAAGGGACGCAGAAAAAGACGCAACTATCTGTTCATACCCTTTGTAGTCCTGCTGGCTTTGGTCTCGGTGCTGATGGTCACCTTTTACGGTCTGCAGAAATATGCGGTCATCAGCGATGAGAGCGTCAGAGTGGAGTTGCCCATCCTCTCCGACGGAACCACGGCCACGGACAGCCAGGGCCACGAGATCGTGAGCTTTGAGCCGGTGAACGCCAGTATCGTCTTCGACGAGCCGGATTACATGGACGTGGAGGCGGTGGCCGGGGAAGACGTGCCGCCAATGAGAGCCATCTTCGTGCCCTATACGGATTTGAACCATGACAAGCTCATGGAGTACGCCAACCGCCTTAACGAGGGCAACGCCCTGCTGCTGGAGATGAAGCCCCGCAGCGGCCAGCTCATGTGGAATTCCCAGGCCGAGCTGGCGGTGAACTACGGCATAGTGATGCCTACGGAGCAGACCAATGCCATGCAGGGGCTGATAAGCGAGCTGAAATCTCTGGATAAGGAGATATACCTGGCGGCCCAGATAAGCTGCTGCATAGACAACACCCTGCCCACCCGGACCCAGAACTACAGCATCAAGACTGAGACCGGCCTGAACTATCAGGACGACAACGGCTACTGGCTGGACGCCTATAACTTCGACGTGAGAAAGTATGTGGCCCAGATGGCCCAGGAGCTGTTCGACATGGGCTTTGACGAGGTAGTGCTGGCGGATGTGGCCCACCCCACCCTCACCGAGGCCGTCCCCCTCATCTATACCAGGGAGATATCCACGGAGCGAAACACTCAGGTAGCCGTCTGCGGCATGGCCAAGAGCGTGGCCCAGCAGCTGGAGGACAGGGAGAGCGGATATCTGTCCATATACTGCGACACCAAGCCGGGCCTGGTGAAGGTGGACCTGACCACCGGCCAGGACGCCCGCTTCTTCATGAAGATATTCGACCGGGTATACCTGAAGACCGATAAGGCCTCCTACTCCTATAACGTGACGGATATCGAATCCAATGTGGAGCTGGGCAATGTTTATGACCGGCTCATGCCAGTGGTGGAGAACTATATACCGGACAACAGCTCCTGGGTGCTCGTAGACGTGCCGGAGGAGGACGAGGAGGACTGAACCGCTTTGAAGGATATATAAACTCTATAAACCTGTACGGAAAGGCCCCGGGCGCAAAACGCCCGGGGCCTGTTTTGCTAAAGTATCCATATTGTTCTTGAGAAATTTGGCATATGGTTTATAATTATAAAAAAGGCAGAGGGGGCGGGGTCATGCCGCTGAAGATAGTCAGAAACGACATTACAAAAATGAAGCTTGACGCCATTGTCAGCGCCACCGACCCGGCTTTTTCCGGCAGCGGCGGGGCCGACGGAAGCATTCAGAGAGCAGCCGGACATGACTCTTTGCTCAAGTGCCTGGGCGCACTGCGGCCCGGGGAGGCAAAACTCACCAGAGCCGGACGCCTGCCCTGTAAATATCTGATATACACCGTAGGCCCGGTGTGGCAGGGCGGGGACCGGGGAGAGCCGGAGACCCTCGCCGCCTGCTACAGGAACTGCCTGGAGCTGGCGAAAAAAAGGGGCTGCAAAAGCCTTGTCTTTCCCCTTATCGCCTCCGGGGCCTTCGGCTATCCCAAGAGCCTGGCGCTGAAAACGGCTGTCGGCTCCATATCGGACTTCCTGATGGAAAAGGATATGGAGGTGTACCTGGTAGTATATGACAGGCAGGCGTATGAGATAAGCTCCAAGCTGTTTTCGGATATCAAGTCCTATATAGACGACAGGTATGTGGAGGAGCACCGCTTTTTTGCGGACTGCGGAAGAGCCCGGGAAGAAGGACCCGGGGAAATGGATGGCTTTGCCCTTTCCGCCCCGGCGGCGGCCTCGCCGGCCTGCCTGCCGGGGGCCGCGGGGGGATCGAGCCTGGAAGAGCTGATAGGACAGGTGGACGAGAGCTTCAGCCAGATGCTGCTGCGGAAAATAGACGAGGCGGGCATAAGCGACAGCCAGTGCTACAAGAAGGCCAACATTGACCGCAAGCTCTTCTCCAAGATACGCAGCGATGTGAACTACCGCCCCTCAAAGCCCACGGCCATCGCCCTGGGCCTGGCGCTGGAGCTGCCATTGGAGGAGCTGAAGGAGCTGCTGGAAAAGGCGGGCTTTGCCCTGTCCCGCAGCAGCAAGTCCGACATCGTGGTGGAATATTTCGTGAGCAGGGGCAACTACAGCGTGTTCGAGATAAACGAGGCCCTGTTCGCCTTTGACCTGCGGCTGCTGGGGGGCTGAATTGTCGCCCGGCAGGCGACCATAATAAAAGGGAAACTCCCTATAATATGGCTGTAAGCTGAAACAAAGCCATATTACAGGGAGGTTTTTATTTATGAAAAAAGGTCTTACGGAGATGGTCTTCGTCCTGGACAGGAGCGGCTCCATGAGCGGCCTGGAGGCGGACACCATAGGCGGCTTCAACGCCATGATAGAAAAGCAGAAGAGGGAAGAGGGGGAGGCCCTGGTCTCCACCCTGCTCTTTGACAGCAGTGTCAGCATGCTCCATGACCGGCTGGACATAGGAAAGGTGCCGCCTATGACGGAAAAGGACTACAGCGTCAGAGGCTGCACTGCGCTGCTGGACGCGGTGGGCTCCGCCATAAGGCATATCGCGGGCATACACAAATATTCCCGGCCGGAGGACGTGCCGGAGCACACGGTGTTCGTCATCACCACCGACGGCATGGAAAATGCCAGCCGCAGCTACAGCGCCGAAAAGGTGAAACAGATGATAGAAAAGGAAAAGAGCAAATACGGCTGGGAGTTCCTGTTCCTGGGGGCAAATATAGATGCCGTGGAAACGGCGGGCCGGCTGGGCATAGAGGCCGACAGGGCGGCAAATTACATGGCGGACAGCCGGGGGACCAGCCTGAACTATGAGGCCATAGGCAAGGCCATATCCGGCCTGCGCACCTGCGCGCCCCTGGACGCAGGGTGGAAGAAGGAGATAGACCGGGACTTCAATAAGCGGGGCGGGAGATGAAAAAGGAGCCGGGCTGCTGCCCGGCTCCTTAGCCTGTGAAAAAAGTCCCGTCAGGAAGGCGGCTTACTTGGTGCCGAAGATACGGTCGCCGGCGTCGCCCAGACCGGGGACGATGTAGCCGTGGTCGTTGAGCCGCTCGTCCATGGCGGCCACAAAGATGTCCACGTCGGGGTGGTCCTTCTGCATGCGCTCCACGCCCTCGGGGGCGCCTATGATGCACATGAGCTTGATGTGTTTGGCCCCGGTCTCCTTCAGAAAGCTGATGGCGGCGGAGGCGGAGCCGCCGGTGGCCAGCATGGGGTCCACCACGATGATGTCCCTCTCCTTGATATCGGGGGGCATCTTAAAGTAATACTTCACCGGCTCAAGAGTGTCGGGGTCACGGAAGAGGCCTATATGGCCGACCTTCACGTTGGGCATCATGCTCACCATGCCGTCCACCATGCCCAGTCCGGCCCGGAGTATGGGGACGACGGCCAGCTTCTTGCCGGCGATGCGGCGGCACTTGGCTACGGCTATGGGTGTTTCCACGTCCACTTCCTCCAGGGGCAGGTCCCTGGTGGCCTCATAGCACATGAGCATGGCTATCTCGGATATCAGTTCCCGAAACTCCTTGACGCTGGTGTTCTTATCCCTGAGGATGGAGAGCTTGTGCTGGATAAGAGGATGGTCGAAAACACATACTTTGCTCATCTTTAAATCTCCTTTGTATTCTATTGGCCGGGACTCCAGACTCACAGCGGCTGAGGCCTGGGGACAGGGGGCAGCCGGGGACCGGCCCTATATCAATAATAGCGGCGGACCGCTCCTTATTGCTCTTTCTCGGCGGCAGCCATGCGCTCCTGCCGCTCCCGCTCCGCCTGGGACAGGCGCAGATACACCGGCAGCAGCTGGTGGGCGTCCCCGGGCTTCTTGTCCATGGCGGCCATGGCCACGCCCCAGGCGCTCTGCCAGCGGAGGTTTTCCGGGGCCAGCACGTAGGGCAGGCCCTGTTCCTCCAGAAAGGAGGCGGTGAGCTTGGCTCCGTCCCCCACCAGGAAGACGGGGGTGTTCAGCTTCTCAAGCTCCCCGGCCAAAAGCGGCAGGGCGACGGCCCGGTCCGCGCAGAGACGTACCGGCCTGCCCCCCTCTATTTTAAAGAGGGCGTTATACACCTGGGAGCGCCGGGCGTCCATTACCGGGCAGATATAGCCGCCGGCGGAGAGCCCGTGCCAGGCCATGGCCTCCAGGGTGGAGACTCCCACACAGGGCTTATCCGAGGCCCAGGCCAGGCCCTTCACCGTGGAGACCCCTATGCGTATGCCGGTAAAAGAGCCGGGACCATGGGCCACGGCAAAGATATCCACCTTGTTCAGGCTGAGCTCGGCGTTTTTCAGCATGTCTTCCGCCATGGGCAGCAGGGTCCGGCTGTGGGTCAGACCGCTGCACTGGCTGTACTGGGAGATCAGGTCCCCGTCCCGCACCAGGGCCACGGAGGCCGCTTTTGCGGAGGATTCAAAGGCAAGGGTCAGCATATTTCCGCCCCCTCTATGGTGATTTTTCTCTCGGTGTCGGAGAGCTTTTCGATGGTGACTTTTATCTCGTCCCCGAAAAAGGCCTCCTGTACGTTCTCGCTCCACTCCACGGCGCATATGGCGCCCCGGTTGAGATAGTCCTCCCAGCCGATATCAAAGAGCTCCTCGGCGGAGGAGAGGCGATACATGTCAAAATGGATGAGCTCCCGCTCCCCCAGATATTCGTTGACTATGGTAAAGGTGGGGCTGGACACACGGCAGCTGAGACCAAGACCCCGGGCCATGCCCCGGACAAAGGCGGTCTTCCCCGCGCCCAGGTCGCCGTACATGGCTACCACGGCGCCGCCGGGGAGACCGGCGGCCAACTTGCTGCCCAGCTCTTCCGTATCCTGCTCGCTGCGGCTGATAAATTCTGTCATAGTATACTCCGCTTAGAATAAATTTCACAAATTGTCAAATAATTTTACTGGCCTGAGGCTTATTATAACACTGTCGGCCCCGTTGCGTAAAGAGCTATTATATGCTAAAATACACAAGGATACGCCGGGATATATTGTATATATCTTTTTCCCGCCCTCCGGGGCGGAGACAGGCCCAGGAAAGGCGGTGCTGGAAATAAGAAAATTCAAGCCATACAT
>DVHY01000122.1 GCA_018711755.1 Candidatus Limivicinus faecipullorum
GCCGGAGGTATATATGGAAAAACAGGAATACATCGAGGCCGGACGTATCTGCAACACCCACGGCGTGGCCGGGGAAGTGAAGACGGAGGTCTGGCTGGATTCCCCGGAGCTGCTGAAAAAATGCGGCAGAATATTTCTGGAGGGCCGGGAATACAAGATCCTCTCGGCAAAGACCCACAAGGGCTTCCTTATCGCAAAGCTGGAGGGTATTGCCGATGTGAACGCCGCCATGGCCCTGAAAGGCAAGACCGTCTATATCCTCCGCTCCGACGCGAAACTGCCCAAAGGCAGCTACTTCATACAGGATATAATCGGGGCCAGAGTCCGGGATGAACAGGGCCGGGAGATAGGCCGGCTCACGGAAGTGCTGGAGCGCCCCGCCTCCAATATTTATGTGGTGCAGGGGGAGGAAGAACACCTTATACCCGCCGTACCCGAATTTGTTATGTCAACTGACCCGGAGGCGGGAGTGATCACCGTCCGGCTCATCGAGGGAATGTGAAATGAGAATAGATATAATGACCCTTTTTCCCGACACCGTGGGGGCCGTGCTCCACGAGAGCATAATCGGCAGAGCTGCAAAAAAGGGGATAGTTGAGATAAACTGCTACCAGATACGGGACTATACTCTGAACAAGCAGAAGCAGGTGGACGATTACCCCTACGGCGGGGGCTACGGCTGCGTGATGATGGCTCAGCCTCTCAAGTCCTGCCTCGATGATATTATGTCAACCGCTCGGGGCCTGCGCAGCCGGGTCATATACATGTCGCCCCAGGGACAGCCCTACACCCAGGAGACGGCAAAGCGGCTGAAGCGGGACTACGAGCACCTGGTGCTGGTCTGCGGCCACTATGAGGGAGTGGATGAACGCTTCATAGAGGCCTGCGTGGACGAGGAGATATCCCTGGGGGACTTTGTGCTCACCGGGGGGGAGATAGCGGCCATGGCGGTGGCGGACTCGGTGTGCCGCCTGATACCGGGGGTGCTGGCGGACGAGGAGTGCTACACCGGGGAGAGCCACTGGGACGGACTTTTGGAGTACCCCCAGTACACCCGCCCGGAGGTCTGGGAGGGCCGCCGGGTGCCGGAGGTGCTGCTGAAAGGGGACCACAGCCGGGTGGAACGCTGGCGCAGGAAGATGCAGCTAAAGCGCACCCGGGAAAAGAGGCCGGACATGTTTGAGCGGCTGGAGCTTAATGGAAAAGAGGACAGGGAGCTTATGGAAGAGATAGAGAAGGAGGCCGCCAGGCGGCAGTTGACGGAGCCGCTGAGCTATGGCAAGGCGGGCCAGGAGGATATTCCCCGGGTGATGGAGATAGTGGACTATGCCAGGCAGACCCTGAGGGAACACGGGGTGGACCAGTGGCAGGGGGACTACCCCAGCGAGAGGCAGCTGCGGCAGGATGCGGAAGGGGGAGAGCTGTACCTGGTGCGCCACGGGGAGGATATAGCGGCTTTCTTCTTCCTTACCCAAAGGCCGGAGCCCTCCTACGAGAACATCACCGACGGGAAATGGACGCCGGATATACCCTACTGCGTGCTGCACCGCAGTGCCGTGGCCAGGGAATACCGGGGCAGCGCCGTGGCGGAATACATGCTCCGCTGTGTGGAGGACATCACCCGGCAGCTGGGCTGCCGGGCCGTGAGGGTGGACACCCACAAAAAGAACAAGTCCATGCAGAATCTTTTGAGGAACAACGGCTTTCGTTACCGGGGCAACGTGCTGGCCAATGAATACGGCCATGACCCGAACCGGCAGGCCTTTGAAAAAATACTGAAGAAATGAGGGCGCAAAAAATGGGGAATAAAAAATATCTCATCTCCGCCATCATATGGACGGTGATAGCTCTGGCGGTACTGTACGTACTGCTGTTCATGACCAGCGGAGGCACCGCCTTCGGCAGGCTCTGCGGCATTGCGCTGATATTCATGTGCCTTGCGGGCCAGTGGCTGCGCTGGTGGAAGTTCAGGTGAGCATGGAGCTGACGAATACAGCATATATCCGGGAACTGCTGGAGCGCCACGGCTTCCGCTTCTCCAAATCTCTGGGCCAGAATTTCCTCACCGCCGCCTGGGTGCCGGAGGACATCGCCGCCGCCGGCGTACCGGAGGAGGACCTGGGCGTGCTGGAGGTGGGGCCGGGCATAGGCTGCCTCACCAGAGAGCTGTCCAAACGGGCGGAGAAGGTGGTGAGCATAGAGCTGGACAGGGCGCTGAAGCCCATCCTGGCCGAGACCCTGGCGGACTGCCCCAATGTGGAGATAGTTTACGGAGACGCATTGAAGCTGGACCTGGCTGCCCTGGCGGAGGATAAGCTGGGGGGACTGAAAAAGGCGGTGTGCGCAAACCTGCCCTACAATGTGACCAGCCCCCTGCTCACCGCCTTCATTGAGGCGGACTGCTTTGACACCATAACGGTGATGATCCAGCGGGAAGTGGCAAGGCGCATCTGCGCCGGCTCCGGCTGCGCCGACTACGGGGCCTTCGGCATCTTCGTCCAGTGGCATATGGAGGCAGAACTGCTCTTTGACGTGCCGCCCTCCTGCTTCATGCCCCAACCCAAGGTCACTTCCAGCGTCATCAGGCTGAAAAGACGCGGCAGACCCCCGGCTCAGGCGGAGGATGAGGGACTATTGTTCCGCATCGTCAGGGCCGCTTTCAATCAGCGGAGAAAGACACTGGTCAATGCCCTGAGTTCACAGCTTGGCAAGGTGACCAAGGAACAGGCGGAACGGGCCATAGCAAACTGCGGTTTTGATACCAGAATCCGGGGAGAAGCTCTGGATATTGGTGGATTTGCAAAAATAAGCGACGAAATAGGCAGGATTGTACAAGCTGATTTGTGAGGAAAATGCATTGATAAAAATGTCGGTTTTGTGGTAATCTAACAAGTGGCAAATAGTCAATTCTTTTTTTACTATAGAAAGGACGAAAACAATGAGCAAAAAGTACGTTTACATGTTTTCCGAAGGCAACGCCAATATGCGTGAGCTGCTGGGCGGCAAAGGCGCCAACCTGGCAGAGATGACCGCTATCGGCCTGCCTGTTCCTCAGGGCTTTACCATCACCACCGAGGCCTGCACTCAGTACTATGAGGACGGCCGCAAAATCAATGACGAAATCATGGCAGAGATCATGAAGAACGTTGAGACCATGGAGAAGATCAACGGCAAGAAGTTCGGCGATCTCAACAACCCCATGCTGGTCTCCGTCCGCTCCGGCGCCCGGGCCTCCATGCCCGGCATGATGGACACCATCCTGAACCTGGGCCTCAATGACGAAGTCGTGGCCGCCATGATAAAGGGCAACCCCGACCCCAAGTTCGAGCGCTTTGTTTATGACTCCTACCGCCGCTTCATCCAGATGTTCTCCGACGTGGTCATGGAAGTGGGCAAGAAGTACTTCGAGCAGCTCATCGACGAGATGAAAGAGGCCAAGGGCGCCAAGTCCGACCTGGACCTCACCGCCGCCGACCTGAAGGAGCTGGCCAACCAGTTCAAGGCCGAGTACAAAAAGCAGATCGGTGAGGACTTCCCCTCCGACCCCAAAGTCCAGCTCTACGAGGCAATCCGTGCCGTGTTCCGCTCCTGGGACAACCCCAGAGCCAATGTGTACCGTCGTGACAACGACATCCCCTACTCCTGGGGTACTGCCGTCAACGTCATGCCCATGGTATTTGGCAACCTGAACGACAACTCCGGTACCGGCGTCGCCTTTACCCGTAACCCCGCCACCGGCGAGAAGAAGCTCTTCGGTGAGTTCCTGGTCAACGCCCAGGGCGAGGACGTGGTGGCCGGTATCCGTACCCCCATGCACATCAGCCAGATGGCCGAGCAGTTCCCCGAAGCCTTTGCCCAGTTCCAGCAGGTCTGCGACATCCTGGAGAAGCACTACCGGGATATGCAGGACATGGAGTTCACCGTGGAAAACGGCAAGCTCTACATGCTCCAGACCCGTAACGGCAAGCGCACCGCTCAGGCCGCTCTGAAGATCGCCTGCGACCTGGTGGACGAGGGCATGATCGACGAGAAGCAGGCTGTTGCCATGATCGAGCCCCGTACTCTGGACACCCTGCTCCACCCCCAGTTCGACGCCGACAAGCTCAAGGCCGCCACTCCCATCGGCAAGGGCCTGGGCGCTTCCCCCGGCGCCGCCTGCGGCAAGGTGGTCTTCAGCGCTGAGGACGCCAAGACCTGGGCCGAGCGCAAGGAGAAGGTGGTCCTGGTCCGTCTGGAGACCAGCCCCGAGGATATCGAGGGCATGAAGGCCGCTCAGGGCATACTCACCGTCCGCGGCGGTATGACCAGCCACGCCGCCGTTGTGGCCAGAGGCATGGGCAAGTGCTGCGTCTCCGGCTGCGGCGCCATCAAGATGGACGAGGAGAACAAGAAGTTCGAGCTCTCCGGCAAGACCTACCACGAGGGCGACTACATCTCCATCGACGGCTCCACCGGCAACATCTACGACGGCATCATCCCCACCGTTGACGCCACCATCGCCGGCGAGTTCGGCCGCATCATGGCCTGGGCCGACAAGTACCGCCGCCTCCGCGTGCGCACCAACGCCGACACTCCCCACGATGCTTCCAAGGCCCGTGAGCTGGGCGCCGAGGGTATCGGCCTGACCCGTACCGAGCACATGTTCTTCAACAGCGACCGTATCGCCGCTTTCCGTGAAATGATCTGCGCCGACACTCTGGAGCAGCGTGTCGCCGCTCTGGCCAAGCTGGAGCCCATGCAGCAGAGCGACTTCGAGGGCATTTACGAGGCCATGGAAGGCTGCCCCGTCACCATCCGTCTCCTGGATCCCCCTCTCCACGAGTTCGTTCCCACCGAAGAGGCAGACATCAAGGCTCTGGCCGAGACCCAGGGCAAGAGCGTTGAGCAGATCAAGGCTCTCATCGCCTCCCTCCACGAGTTCAACCCCATGATGGGCCACCGCGGCTGCCGTCTGGCCGTCACCTACCCGGAGATCGCCGAGATGCAGACCCGCGCCATCATCAAGGCCGCCCTGGCCGTACAGGCCCGTCACCCCGAGTGGACTATGGTCCCCGAGATCATGGTCCCCCTGGTGGGCGAAGTCAAGGAGCTCAAGTACGTTAAGGACGTTATCGTCAAGGCTGCCGACGAGCTCATCAAGGCTGCCGGCTCCAACATGAAGTACCTGGTGGGCACCATGATCGAGATCCCCAGAGCCGCCCTCACCGCCGACGAGATAGCCAAGGAGGCCGAGTTCTTCTCCTTCGGTACCAACGACCTGACCCAGATGACCTTCGGCTTCAGCCGTGACGACGCCGGCAAGTTCCTGGGCGCCTACTACGACAAGAAGATCTACGAGAGCGATCCCTTTGCCCGTCTGGACCAGGTGGGCGTGGGCAAGCTGGTGGCCATGGCTGCAAAGCTGGGCCGTCAGACCCGTCCCGACCTGCACCTGGGCATCTGCGGCGAGCACGGCGGCGACCCCAGCTCCGTGGAGTTCTGCCACAGAGTGGGCCTGGACTACGTGTCCTGCTCTCCCTTCCGTGTTCCCATCGCCCGCCTCTCCGCCGCTCAGGCTGCTATTAAAGCACCCCGTGCGATGGAGAAGTAATCGCATAACAGCGACGAAAAACCACATTTGAATCAACAAGCGCACCGTCTATGGCGGTGCGCTTGTTTTTGTTTTATACCCATTTATTTGAATTACAGATACACTTCAACGGTTAAGTCATTCCAATCTCGCTTGCGGAACTGAGTCGGCAGGCCGTTTGCGTATCGGAATTTGCGGGCAGTCTCAAAGTCTATCGTGAAGGCCAGCACCGGAGGATTTTCGGGTTCCAGAAGATTACTCCGCTCCTGAGGCGTTTTGGATTCACCAAAGTTCAGCTTCCAACGGTAATGATGGTTTTTAACGGGAGTAATCACTTCCACAAATTCCTCGATCAGCGCTTCTGAAATTCTCGGTGTGGAGATGTCTACCATTTGGGACAGACCCTTCTTGATTTTATCCAGGTCAAACCTGCTTGCACTTTCCGGCTCATTTGACTGGCCGCCCATTTTACTTTGGAGCGCCTCCAGCTCTTTTGTAGCTTGACTATACAGCTTGTGAAACTGCTCTTTTGTCAGTTCACCGTCTGCGCGCATCTGCCCCAGGTTCAAAATCCGCTGCTCCAACTTGTTAGCTTTTCGCTGAAGTTCTGCATTGCCAGCATCAGATTGCATAGCCACAGCTGCCATGCAGGATTCGACCATCTGACAGGCTTTCAGAACTGCCTCTCTCTGATCTCCCCAGAGTTGCTCAAAAATTCGCTTGGCCATCAGGTCCAACTTCCACTCGCAAATGGAAATGGCATCGCAACTCTTTTGACCGGTGAGATGGTTTTTCTCCACAAAGCTCTTGGCGGGACTTTGTGTGCGGTAATTACATTGGTACTCTGCCTCCTCGTCTGTCATCGTGGGCGGAGTAGCAGAGGTATTCAGAACGCACTCGTCAGAATCAACCATTGCTGCCGGGTTAGAAAGCAGTGCTTTCCAACGAATAACAGCTCGTTCAACCGTGAGAACTCTTTTGCTGACCAGCCCCAATGCCCTACGCACATCACCATCGCTGTCATATCTGCTTTGGTAAGGGATAAATAGTGCGGCACCGTCCCGGATAGGCTGGAGGCCAGCTCCGGCAGAGGCTTTCCGTCGGTCTGGCTCACATCAAACACCTTCACCGGGCGGAACATGGGGATCTCAACTTCCCGTTCCTCCATGACCGCCTTGCCCTCTGCATCCAGGATGGGGGCTTTGGTGTCCGGGTCCAACTTCTGTTCCTCGATCTTTTTCTTGAACGGCGTTGGCGCGATGATGGTAATACCATGCTCACCCTTTTTCACATGGCGCTCAAACTGATTTTTCCACTTGTTATATCCGGCTACCAGCGTGGCGTCCGGCTTCTGCATATAGATGAGCATGGTGTTGTTGACAGAGTAGCGGTGGAACCGGGACATCACGGACAGGTAG
>DVHY01000123.1 GCA_018711755.1 Candidatus Limivicinus faecipullorum
TTTTATCAATATTTGATTCTATCACGCAGGGTCTGTAAAACATCAAGAATTTGTTAATTATTGTTACAATAGCTGGTATTTCCGGGCCTCAGCGCTTGTTCTTTTCCGCCATGGACAGGCTGACTATCTTCTCGCACAGCTCTGCGTAACTCATTCCCTCTATCGCCGCGGCTTTCGGGATAAGGCTGTTGGGAGTCATGCCCGGCAGGGTGTTCACCTCCAGGCACCAGGCCCGGCCCTCATCGTCCAGAATAAAGTCCGCCCGGGAGTACACCGACAGGCCCAGAGCCCTGTGAAGACGCAGGGCCGCCTCGCCCAGCAGCTCCCTTTCGGCCCGGCTTATGGGAGCCGGGCATATCTCTCTGGCCCCCTGCTCGCCGCTCTGGTACTTTGCCACATAGTCAAAGCTCATGCCCTCCGGCGGCACTATCTCTATAGGGCTGAGATACCTGTCATCCAGCACCGGCACGGTGAGTTCCCGGCCCTTTATCTTCTCCTCCACCAGGACCCGGTTTCCATAGTGCAGGACATTTTCCAGGGCAGCTCTCAGCTCTTCCCTGGTGTCCGACAGTTCAACGCCTATGGAGGAGCCGCCCCCCACCACCTTTACGGCGCAGGGTACCGGCAGGCTCTCCGCAAGCTGCGGGATGTCCTCCCGGCTGTATGTGAGTTCCCGGCCTTTCGGCGTCAGCACGCCGCAGCTTTCCATGACCATTTTGGCCACGGCCTTATCCATGGCCATGCCGCTGCTGAGAGGCCCGGAGCCGGTATAGGGCACGCCCATAAGCTCCAGGGCTGCCTGTATCTTGCCGTCCTCTCCGTCGGCCCCGTGGAGGCCCAGAAAGACGCAGTCCGCCAGAGCGCATATCTCCAGCACATTCTTTCCCAGGCGGCTGGGGCTTTTGAATTTTCTTGAGGCTTTCACCGCCTCCAGGTCCGGGGCCGTCTTCTCGATGGACACATTGCCGCAGAAGCCGTCCGGCGCGCCGAAGGCCTTTTCCAGCGGGCCGTCATAATCCTCCAGTCCAAGAAACATATCCACAAATATGGCTTTATGTCCCCGCTCCCGGAGCGCCCGGCATACAGAAGTACCGGAGACCAGAGACACATGGCGCTCGGTGCTGATGCCTCCGCCTAAAACAACGATTTTCATTTACAGAGCCCTTTCATGCTTATTAGCTGATTTTTTGTAGAATACCACTGTTTCATCCACATTTCAATATATTAATATGAACCGGCCCGCATGAATGCAGTCCAAGGAAAAGCCGTGGGACATCCCACGGCTTTTCCTTATTTAAAAAACGCATTTTGCTCACTTGATATTGGTCATGGGAGTGATGGCCAGGTAGTCCTCCAGGGAGCCGTCGTTGAGGCAGGTCTCGATGATCTTGCGGCCGATGGGGTCCAGTTCGTCGGTGAGAAACTCCTTAATCTGGCTCTTCATGAAGTCGGTGAGTATATTTGCGCCGGCATCGTAGCCCTCAAAGCCCAGTTTGGACTGGAGCTCGGGGCGCAGGAAGGTCTGACGCACATACTGGCCGTCTATCTTCATTTCATCCAGGGAATAGCCGAAGATGGGGCAACGGGCGGGCACCAAGTGCTTGAAACGCACGGTGCCGCTGCGGCGGGCCAGGTACTCACGGGTTATCCACTCGCCCATGAAGCCTATGTTGTAGGCTCCGATGTGCTGGTTGGGGATGAGGATGTTCAGGGTGTTGGGGCAGTCCATCATCTGGCGCAGCAGGAGGTTGGCCTGAGTCACCTTCATGCCGGTGGCAAAGGGCCAGTAGGAGCCAACGCCCTCGGCCTTCAGGCCGCTGCCGGCATTGGTGTCGGCGATGGAGGGGTTCTTAAAGCCTCTGGGAGACACCAGACGCCACAGCCAGGCGATGGAGATGGGCACGAACTGCACCATGCCCATGACGCCGTAGTTGGGGGCCATGGCGGTGGAGGGTGGCATACGCACGCCGAAGGAGCGGACGTTGACCTCCTGGGGCTCGTTTCCGGGGACTATGCCCTCTATCATCTCCCTGGGGATGATGACACGGGGGTTGGTGCAGGGCTTGCCGTTGGACTCCAGCACATGCTCCCAGATAAGGCAGGTGGCCCCGGGGGTGCCGTCCATGTTGAAGAACTCCAAAGGCTCGGAGGGATGGATGCTGATGCGCTCATAGGTGGGGCTGTTGCCGTAGTAGTTGTCCCCGTCCATACGGAGGAACCAGCCGTCCTCGGCGTCGGCTATCACCAGATGGCCGGAGCCGTTCTGCATATCCTTGTGGGCCAGGACCATATCGTCCGCTATGGGGTGGATCTTGCAGGTCTCGCCCAGGGTCAGATAATATTTCTCGCCGCTGACCGTATGGATGCCCATGAGCAGCTGGCCGTTCTCGTCCTTGTGTATCTCCTCCAGCATCTCGCTCTTGCCGCCGCCGGAAGCGCCCTCGTGCATGAAGACCACTTCGTTTTCATAGGGGGACTCCAGCATGGCTGCGGAGGCGTGGTTGGTTATCCAGCCCTCGTGCTCGCCGATATCCAGCAGGATGGAGAACACGCCCTTCTTGGCAGAGGGGCCGGGATAGAGGTTGTAGGAGAAGACCTCGTGGAGCTCTTCGCTGCGGTTGTGGACCACCACCTGCTTGCCGTCGAAATGGGTGTGACGGAAAGGAGGCGCCACATAGATTATGGCTCTGGGCTTATAGTTGGGCTGCACGTCGAATATGCTCACAAAGCCCTGCATATTTGCCAGGGAAAGGGCAAAGAAAGCGGCGTTCATGGGGCAGATGAGCAGGCTGTCATAGCCGTAATACTTCCCGCCTGCCTTGAAGGGCAGAACAATGAGCTGCTGGCTGGCCAGCCAGTCCATGGTCTCCTTGCGGAGCTTGGAGAACTTATAGCCGTATTTCTCCTTAAAGAGGGGCTTATTGGTGGGCAGATCATCGCCTATACGCATGCAGTCCGGGTCGCGGCGGCGCATATAGTCCTCCATGAAGTTGACCACGGTGCCGTTCTTGCAGCGGACCACTTCCACTTCCTTCACAAGGCCCCTGCCCTCTATGGGGTAGACCACGTCAAAGCGGGAGGAATGGGTGGGCCCATAACACATCTCTTCCAGCTGCTCCTTAGTCTCGGGGTAACAGAGGCAGCGGCTCTTTTTCAGAGTCTCTGTCAGGTCCTTGGGCAGGACGAATCTGTCAAAATAGGAGTCTGTATACATTTTTTCACCGGCCTCTTTCCTGTAAAATTTTTAACTTTCTATACTTTCCAGCTAGTCTTCTGTTAAGATTTTACCATAAACAGCGGATTTCAGCAACAAAGAAAAATAACCGAATTTTCCCGCACCGCTGCGGTACAAATGGCCTTTACTATGTACATATTACACAATCAGCCGCCGCAGCCGGGCCTGCTGTTCTATGATATGCAATAATACTCGTCCCTGTCTGGTCTCTGCTTCTTGAAAAAGTCAGCGTTTTCCTATATCCTTTGTACTGAGGTGAGCCTATGAGAAATTTCAAACTTTGCCTTAGCTATGACGGCAGCCGCTATCGGGGCTGGCAGAAGCAGGGGAACACTCCCGACACCATACAGGAGAAGCTGGAGGCCCTGCTCTCCCGCCTGCTGGAACAGCCGGTAGAGCTTCACGGCTCCGGGCGCACCGACGCCGGAGTCCACGCCCGCTGCCAGACCTGCTCCTTCCGGGCGGACACTTCCCTGCCCTGCCCCAGGCTGCTGGAGCTCATCCGCAGCCACCTCCCCGAGGATATAGGCGCCCTTAGCCTTGAGGAGGCGGAGCCCTCCTTCCATGCCCGGCTCTCCTGCCGGAAAAAGAGCTATGTTTATTTCATCTGGAACAGTTCCAGCCCCAATGTTTTTTACAGGAAATACTCCGGCACCTGCCCGGAGGCCCTGGACACGGAGGCCATGGAGCGGGCCGCCCGGCTGCTGCTGGGCGAGCACGACTTCAGCTCCTTCTGCTCTCTCAGGCGCATGAAGAAGTCCGCCGTCCGCAGGCTGGACAGCGTGGATATCTCCAGGTCCGGAGATATGCTGCGTCTGGAGTTTACCGGCAGCGGCTTTCTATACAACATGGTGCGCATCCTGGTGGGCACGCTTATTGAAGTAGGCCGCGCCCAGCGCAGGGCGGAGGACATGCCCGCCCTTCTGGCTGCCCGGGACAGGCAGGCCGCCGGTTTCACCGCTCCCGCTCAGGGGCTCTTTCTCTGGGAGCAGCGCTATTGAAAAATTTTTCTAAAGCTATTGACAGCAGGGGTGAATATTGTTAGAATGAGTCGTCTCAATTGGATAGAGTCTATCCGAAGCAAGATAGCGACCGCTGCTTTGAGCAGCTAAGGCCACACGGACAGCCGGGTCGAATGCCGATAAACCCCAGGTGGGGTGGCAACTTCTGTTGCCTTATTGATTGAGTTAGAAGCTCAAGTTTTATAAGTTGGTTACTATAAACCGATGCTAAAAAGCATACAAACTTGTGAAATGGTCAATAAGAGTAGTAAAAGTAATCTTTGCTATATAGACTCTCAAAATCCATTTGAGCCATAGCGCCGGCATGTCCGGTGCCCATTTACGGCTGCATCACGGCGGGTTGTGCTTTTGGCACGGCCCGCTTTTATTTTTTCTGCCGGGGGAAGTTTTATGAAAAAAATCATCGAGCTTAAAAATATTACCAAAGCCTTTGACGGTGAAGTGGTCCTGGACAACATGAGCCTGGACATTTACGACAACGAATTCATTACCCTTCTGGGCCCCTCCGGCTGCGGCAAGACCACTACCCTGCGCCTCATCGGCGGCTTCGAGACTCCCGATGAGGGCGACATCGTCTTTATGGGCGAGAACATCAACGACGTCCCCCCCTACAAGCGCAACGTGAACACCGTGTTCCAGCGCTACGCTCTCTTCCCCCATCTCAACGTCTTTGAAAACGTGGCCTTTCCCCTGCGGGAGAAGAAGCTGCCCAAGGCCGAGATAGATACCAAGGTGCGGGAGATGCTCTCTCTGGTGGCTCTCACCGGCTTTGAGCAGCGCAGCGTCACCAGCCTCTCCGGCGGCCAGCAGCAGCGCGTGGCCATAGCCAGGGCCCTGGTGAGCCAGCCCAAGGTACTGCTCCTGGATGAGCCCCTGGCCGCCCTGGACCTGAAGCTGCGCAAGGACATGCAGCAGGAGCTGAAGAAGATCCAGAAGGCCACCGGCATAACCTTCGTCTTCGTCACCCACGACCAGGAGGAGGCCCTCTCCATGTCCGACACGGTGGTAGTCATGTCCGAGGGCCGCATCCAGCAGATAGGCACCCCCATCGATATATATAATGAGCCCCAGAACGCCTTTGTCGCCGACTTCATCGGTGAGAGCAATATAGTGGACGGCATCATGCTGGCGGATAAAAAGGTGGCCTTTTCCGGCCACGTGTTCCAGTGCGTGGACTCCGGCTTCGGTACCAAGGAGCCGGTGGACGTGGTGGTGCGCCCGGAGGATGTGGACATCGTCGCAGAAGACAAGGGCATGCTCAAAGGCGTGGTGACTTCCGTCACCTTCCTTGGTGTCCACTACGAGATCATTGTGGACATCAGCGGCTTCAAATGGATGATCCAGACCACCGACTTTGTGGACGTGGACGAGCACATCGGCCTGTACATCGAGCCCGATGCCATACACATCATGAAAAAGTCCGAGTATTCCGGCATGTTTGGGGATTACTCATCCTTCTCCAACGAGCTGGATGAGCTCAGCGATGCGGAAAGCGAGATCGAGGAATGAAGAGAAACGCTCCCAGCCAGAGAAGCCTGCTGCATAAGCTGGTGCTGGCCCCCTACTCCATATGGGCGGCGCTGTTCATTCTGGTGCCTCTGGCCTTTGTGGCATATTATGCCTTTACCGACTCCGACTTCAACTTTACCTTTGAGAATATCAGCCGCTTCTTTACCGCCACTTCCACAATAAGCGACGGGGAGAGCACCCGGGAGGTCTACACCTACCTGCTCATCTTTGCCCGCTCCCTGAAGCTGGCGGTGATATCCACTTTCATCTGCCTGCTCATGGGCTATCCCATGGCCTACATCATGTCCAGGGCCAGCAGCCGCACCCAGAAAGTGCTTGTCACCCTCATCATGATTCCCATGTGGATGAACTTCCTTATCCGCACCTACGCCTGGATGACCATCCTCCAGGACACCGGCATTTTAAACGGCCTGCTGGGCTTCATCGGCCTTGGCCCGGTACACATCATCGGCACCGAATCCGCCGTGGTCATCGGCATGGTCTACGACTATTTCCCCTATATGATACTGCCCATCTACTCGGTCATGGCCAAAATGGACGTGAAGCTGATAGAGGCCGCCCGGGACCTGGGCTGCAACGGCTTCGGCGTGCTGCGGCGGGTCATCTGGCCTTTGAGCCTGCCGGGGGTCATCTCCGGGGTCATCATGGTGCTCATCCCCTCTATCAGCACCTTCTATATCTCCCAGAAGCTGGGCAACGGAAAGTTCTACCTGATAGGCGACGCCATCGAGGGCCAGTATGTGGCAAACAACCTCCACTTTGCCGCCGCCATCGCCTTCATACTCATGGTCATTTTGCTGGTGTGCATGGCTTTCATGCAGCGCTACGCCAACAAAAAAGCCGTGGCGGCATGAGAGAGGAGAGTCAGCCATGAAAACCGCTTCCAAGGTATTTACCGCTCTGATAATGATCTTCCTCTTCGCCCCCATTGTCATCCTCCTGGTGTTCTCCTTCAACGAGGCCAAGAGCCTGTCGGTGTTTTCCGGCTTCTCCTTTTACTGGTACGGAGAGCTCTTCCGGGATTCCGAGACCCTCAACGCCGTGAAGAACACCCTGGTGCTGGCAGTGTGCGCCGCAGCCATCTCCACCATCATGGGCACCGCCGCCGCAGTGGGCATAAACAAGCTGCGCAACCGCTACCTCCATGCGGTGATGGACACCGTCACCAATATCCCCATGATAAACCCGGAGATAATCACCGGCATTTCCCTGATGCTCATGTTCGTGTTCGTGGGCCGGCTCTTCGGCGCCGCCACCAGCCTCAGCTTCTGGACCATGCTCATTGCCCACGTCACCTTCTGCCTGCCCTATGTGATACTGCAGGTGCTGCCCAAGCTCCAGCAGATGGATTCCTCCCTGCCGGAGGCCGCTATGGACCTGGGCTGCACTCCCCTGCGGGCCTTCTTCAAAGTGGAGATACCTGAGATCCTGCCGGGCATCGTCACCGGGCTAATAATGGCCTTTACCCTGTCCCTGGACGACTTTGTCATCAGCTACTTTACCGCAGGCAACGGCTTCCAGACCCTGCCTATCCGTATATACAGCATGACCAAGAAGACCGTCACCCCCAAGATGTATGCTCTGGCCACTATCATTTTCTTCGTTATCCTGGCGCTGCTGCTCATCTCCAATCTCTCGGATACCGACAGCAGCCGGGCTATAAAAGCCGCAAGGCAAAAACGTAAAAACCTTAAAGCACAAAACTCTATTTGATTTGGGAGGTCAAGCCATGAAAAAA
>DVHY01000124.1 GCA_018711755.1 Candidatus Limivicinus faecipullorum
CCTGTTCTCCATCGGCCTGGTGCTCTTCCTGTTCATCATGCTGATAAACGCCGTGCTCAATCTCTTCCTGAAGAAGAACAGTAAGGAGGGCTGAAATGAATCGGGAAACTGCGTCCATTACCCAGGGGCTCTCCAGCCGCCGCCGGGCCTATGAGCTGTGCATGCGCACTTTGCTCTATGCCTCTGCGGTGATAATCTGCGCCCTGCTGCTCTGCCTCATAGGCTACATCCTTTTCAGAGGCATACCCCATCTCAGCTGGCAGTTTCTGTCCAGCGAGGAGAGCGTTATCAAGGGCATCGAGGGCATACTCCCCGCGCTGATAAACACCCTGTATGTGGTCATAGCCACGCTGATAATCGTGCTGCCCCTGGGCGTGGGCAGCGCCATATACCTGACAGAATACGCCGGCAATAAAAAGCTGGTGGCCGCCATAGAGTTCGCCACCGAGACTCTGGCGGGCATGCCCAGCATAATCTTCGCCCTGGTGGGCGTGATAGTGTTCTGCGAGTTTGCGGGGCTGGGCACCAGCCTGCTGGCCGGAGCCTTCTCCCTGGTGATGATGACCCTGCCCACAATAATCCGCACCACCCAGGAATCCCTGAAGACCGTGCCTCAGAGCTACAGGGAGGGCTCCCTGGCCCTGGGCGGCGGCAAGTGGCACATGGTGCGCACCGTGGTGCTGCCCTCCAGCGTGGACGGCATAGTCACCGGCTGCATCCTGGCGGTGGGCCGCATAGTGGGGGAGAGCGCCGTGCTGATGTTCACGGCGGGCATGGGCATGCGCCTTGCCAAATACGGCCATGGACTGGGCGAGTTCTTCAAAAACCTCTTTGACAGCTCCGGCGCCACTCTCACCGTGGCCCTGTACAACTATGCCAAGGAGAGGGCCGATTTTGAATCCGCCTTTGCGGTGGCGGTAGTGCTGCTGGTGATAGCTTTCATCATCAATATCGCCGCCAAGCTGGCGGGCAGAAAGCTGAAAAAACACTGAGAGCGGGAGATACTGACATGTGTGACAACAGTGAAAAAACCATTATCCAGGCAAAAAAGCTGAACCTGTACTACGGGGAAAACCACGCCCTGAAAGACATAGACATAGAGATCCCCGTCAATCGGATCACCGCCCTCATAGGACCCTCCGGCTGCGGCAAGAGCACCTTCCTCAAGACTCTAAACCGTATGAACGACCTGGTGCCGGGAGTAAAGATAGACGGGCAGGTGCTCTACAGAGGCGAGGACATCTACGGCAGGGAGGTGGATGTGACCAGCCTGCGCAGACAGATAGGTATGGTGTTCCAGAAGGCCAATCCCTTCCCCATGAGCATCTACGACAATATCGCCTACGGACCCCGGACCCACGGCATAAGGAGCCGGGCCCGGCTGGACGAAATAGTGGAGCGTTCCCTGAGGGACGCGGCCATCTGGGAGGAGGTAAAGGACCGGCTGAACAAAAGCGCCCTGGGCCTGTCCGGCGGGCAGCAGCAGCGTATCTGCATAGCCAGGGCCCTGGCTGTGGAGCCGGAGGTGCTGCTCATGGACGAGAGCACCAGCGCCCTGGACCCCATATCCACCTCGAAGATAGAGGAGCTGGCCATGGAACTGAAAAACCGCTATACCGTGATCATGGTCACCCACAACATGCAGCAGGCCCTGCGCATTTCCGACTATACCGCATTCTTCCTCCTGGGAGAGCTGGTGGAATTCGGGGATACCCAGACCATGTTCTCCAAGCCCGGAGACAAGAGAACGGAAGCATATATTACAGGGAGGTTCGGCTGATGAGAAACAATTTCGACCGGCAGCTGCGGCTGCTGGGAAGCGAGATGCGGGAGATGGGGGCGCTCTGCGAGGACGCCATTGCCCTGGCCGCCAAGGCCCTCTCGGAAGACAGCAAGGAGCTTGCGGCAAAGGTGCCGCCTATCGCCTCGGCTCTGGACAGAAAGGAGCGGGATGTGGAGAACATCTGCCTGAAGCTGCTGCTGCGCCAGCAGCCTGTGGCCGGGGACCTGCGGCAGATTTCCGCCGCCCTGAAGATGATAACCGATATGGAGCGCATCGGAGACCAGGCGGAGGACGTTGCCGAGATAGTCTCCTCCATGGGCCCGGGACCGAAGCCGGAGACGGAGCTTTTGAGCTCCATGGCCCGCTCCGTCATCCAGATGGTCACCTCCAGCGTGGACGCCTATGTGAACCAGGACATGGAGCTGGCCGCAGAGGTCATATCCCAGGACGACAGAGTGGACGCCTATTTTGAAGAAGTAAAGAAGAGCCTGGTAGAGATAATAGTCAGGGAGCCGGATATGGGAGGCTATGCCCTGGATATGCTGATGACGGGCAAATACTTCGAGCGCATTGGCGACCACGCCACAAACATTGCCGAGTGGGTCATCTACTCCGTCACCGGGGTGCATAAGAGCGAAGAGCTTTCGGCGGACTGAGGGCGCCGGACTCTTTACGGCTTGCGGACCGATATGGCAAAAAAAATCCCGCCGGGTTAGGGGCGGTGACGTAAGAAAACATTTATGTGAGAGAATCGGCGTAGTTTAGGCTACGCCGGTTTTCTTTTCTTTTTGGGCTGCTTGGGATTGCTCCCTTGCTTCCTCAAAATCAAATGCACCAATGAAGTTGTAGACGATCTCAATTTCTCTGACCTTAATACGCGGCTCGTTCTCGTCTGGCGTGTAAACCTCGGAGATATAAATTTTATCCACGAACTCCCGGAGAACAGAAGCGTCAAGCTGCTGCATATCGGTGTACTTCCTGACCGCTGCAATAAACTGTCTGACATTGACTTTCTGCTTTTCCTGTTCCTTGACTTCCTGCCGCAGATGTTCGACAAGGTT
>DVHY01000012.1 GCA_018711755.1 Candidatus Limivicinus faecipullorum
CGAGTACCGCAAGTACATTGAAAAGGACGCCGCCTTGGAGCGCCGTTTCCAGCCGGTGCAGGTGGATGAGCCCACGGTGGAGGACACCATATCCATACTCCGTGGCCTGAAAGAACGCTACGAAGTCTACCACGGCGTGCGCATCCACGACAACGCCCTGGTGGCCGCCGCCACCCTCTCCAACCGTTATATCTCCGACCGTTTCCTCCCGGACAAGGCCATAGACCTGGTGGACGAGGCCTGCGCCCTCATCCGTACCGAGATAGACTCCATGCCCGCAGAGCTGGACGACATGCGCCGGCGTATCATGCAGCTGGAGATCGAGGAAATGGCTCTGAAGAAAGAGGACGACAAGCTGAGCCAGGACCGGCTCTCCAAGCTGAGAGAGGAGCTGGCCAACATGAAAGACAGCTTCAACGCCATGAAGTCCCGCTGGGAAGAGGAAAAGAACAGCGTGGACGAGGTGAAGCGTCTGAAATCCGAGATAGAAAAGATGCACTCGGAGATAGAGAACGCCCAGCTGCGCTATGAATATGAGAAAGCGGCC
This sequence comes from Candidatus Limivicinus faecipullorum, assembly GCA_018711755.1. GTDB lineage: Bacteria > Bacillota > Clostridia > Oscillospirales > Oscillospiraceae > Limivicinus > Limivicinus faecipullorum. The sequence goes on from DVHY01000012.1 coordinate 548, forward strand.
AAGCTGAAATACTCCGACCTGCCCGCTCTGGAGCAGAAGCTCCATGAGGCCGAGCGCCTCTCCGAGGAGCGCAAGGCCAACACCATGGTCCACGACACCGTCACCGAGGAGGAGATCTCCGGCATCGTGTCCAAGTGGACGGGCATCCCCGTGGCAAAGCTCATGGAGGGCGAGCGGGAGAAGATACTCCATCTGGACGACTACCTCCACAAACGGGTCATCGGCCAGGAGGAGGCCGTGCAGAAAGTCACCGAGGCCATACTCCGCTCCCGTGCCGGCATAGCCGACCCCAACCGGCCCATCGGCTCCTTCCTCTTCCTGGGACCCACGGGCGTGGGCAAAACGGAACTGGCCAAGTCCCTGGCGGAATGCCTCTTTGACGACGAGCACAACATCGTGCGTATAGACATGACCGAGTACATGGAGAAATTCTCCGTCTCCCGGCTCATTGGCGCGCCTCCCGGATACGTGGGCTACGACGAGGGCGGCCAGCTCACCGAGGCCGTGCGCCGCAAGCCCTACAGCGTGGTGCTCTTCGATGAGATAGAGAAGGCCCACCCGGACGTGTTCAACATCCTGCTGCAGATCCTGGACGACGGGCGTATCACCGACTCCCAGGGCCGCACCGTGGACTTCAAGAACACCATCATCATCCTCACCTCCAACCTGGGCAGCCAGTACCTGCTGGAGGGCATAGAGCCCGACGGCAGCATCTCCCAGTCCGCCCAGAAGGCGGTCATGGCGGAGCTGCGCCGTTCCTTCCGGCCGGAGTTCCTCAACCGTCTGGATGAGACCATCATGTTCCATCCTCTCACCAAGGACGACCTGAAAGGCATCATCGACATCATGGTCAGTTCCCTGCGCCAGCGCATCAGCGACCGTGGGCTGGAGCTGGTCATCACCGATGGGGCCAAGAGCCTCATCATCCAGCGGGGCTACGACCCTCTGTACGGCGCCCGGCCCCTGCGCCGCTACCTGCAAAGCAGCGTGGAGACCCTTATCGCCCGGCGCATACTGGGCGGCGACCTGTCCGCCGGCTCCACCCTCACCGTGGATGTCCAGGACGGGGAGCTGGTCTGCCGGTAATAATGCGGCGGCCTGAATCCCGGAAAAAGCATACACAGGAAAAAGCTGCGGCATAGCCGCAGCTTTTTCTCTTGCCTTTTTTCGCCTTTGGCGTAAAATATAGGCATATCAACTCAGGAGCAAGCTATGGAAAACAGATCCCCCCGCCTCCACGGCATCGACGCCCTCCGGGGCCTCACGGTGCTGAGCATGGTGGCCTATCATTTCATGTACGATGTGGAAGTGGTCTACGCCCTGGACCCGGACTGGTACCGTATACCCTGGGTCCACATCTGGCAGCAGAGCATCTGCTGGACCTTTATTCTTATCTCCGGCTTCGTCTGGTGCTGGGGAAGGAAAAAGAATCTCCGCCGGGGCATAGTCATAAATCTCTGGGGCCTGGTGATTACGGCTGTAACTCTCATCGCCCTGCCCTCGGAGGCTATATGGTTCGGAGTGCTCAGCTTCATCGGCTGCGCCGTGCTGCTGCTCATACCCCTCCATCCCCTGCTGAAAAAGCTGAACCCCTGGCTGGGCCTTATTCTCAGCTTTCTGCTCTTCCTGCTCTTTCGCAATGTGAGCAGCGGCTATCTGGGCCTGGGTGAGCTGTTCACAATAAAGCTGCCGGAGGGGCTGTACACCACCCGGCTGCTGACACCCCTGGGCTTTCCCTACGAGGGCTTCCGCTCCAGCGACTATTTCCCCATGCTGCCCTGGTTTTTCCTCTATCTCTGCGGTTACTTCCTCCAGGGCATCTTTGCCGCCCACCCGGCCTGGCAGCGGCCTCTCCGCCCCAGGATTCCCCTCCTCAGCGCCATCGGCCGCAAGGCCCTTTTGATATATATCCTCCACCAGCCCCTGTGCATGCTGGTGTGCATCGTGATATTTGAATTGCTGTGAGCAGGTGGAAATTGCTATGGCAGAGCAAAAGATAAAGCAGGATGAGATACGCATTGGGGAGAACATCCGCCAAGCGCGCCGGGAGAAGGGAATTGGTCAAACTGAACTTGTACGTCTTTTACAGCTGCGTGGAATACCAATTACCAGAGAGAGTCTTGTGAAGATCGAACGGGGCATCCAGCACATTCAGGCCAGTCAGCTCCGGGCAATCAAGGAGGAGCTGGGCTGCACTTACGAGCAGCTTTTTAAATAAGTCCACATGAAAAATCGCAGCCGCTTTTTTCAGCGGCTGCGACAGCTTGCCGAAGAAGGCCAAGCCTTCTTCGGCAAAAGGGCTTGCACTTCGCTCCATGCCTCAGTTGTACGCCAGAGGCGTACAATTCGACACTTCGCTCCGTGAGAAGTGTTTTCTGCGACGTACACGCCGCCGCAGAAAACGATTTAAATTTTTTTTCGCTGCGGCGAAAAAACTCTGCGAGGCTTTTTCGACAGTCTCTCGCAGCCGCTTTTCAGCGGCTGCGATTTTTTATGTTTTAGGAATTCTCAGATGCTGTACCAGCGTATCTCATTGGAGTCCAGGTGCAGCTGGAAGCTGCCGCCGTCGGTATAGACGGTGGTGTCCTGGGGCTCGTAGGTGTTGTTCACCACGCAGTACTTGCCGTTCTTCACGAAGGCGTGGACCTCCACATTGTAGTTGGAGGAGAACCACTTGTGCAGCAGTTCCTCGCCGTGGGCGCTCCACAGGATGGCCCGGTAGAGGATGCGGCTGTTTTCAAAGCTGTAGGGCAGGCCGGAGATGTACACGCTGCGGCCGTCTCCAAAGGCGTTCACGGCCATCTGCACTTCCTTCTCCCGCTGCACCAGTATCTCCGTGCCCTCCAGGGCATAGATGCTCTTCTTGCCCTCGCCGAAGTCCACCTCTCCCTTGCAGTCGGAGAGGATGAAGTGCTCCGGGTGCTCTTCCCAGTTGTACTTGTCGTAGCCCAGGGTGAAGCCGGTCTCCTTTTCCACGCCCAGCACATTTGCCAGCTGGAGGTAGCGGCCCTGGTACTGGTGGCCGGAGGGCTCGCCCACGCCGATGAAGCCGCCGCCCCGGTGGACGAAGGCCTTCACCGCCGAGGACACCGCCGCGTCCTCCCACTCGGCGCCGCCGCTGTGGGCGGTGTCGCCGTCGCCCACGTTGATGAGCACGTCCACGCTCTCCAGCAGCTTGGGGTCCTTGCGGATATCGTCAAAGGAGATGAACTTCACATCGAAGGGGGCGCCGGAGAGGGCCTCGATGACCCCGGCGTAGGAGTAGTTCTGCTTCTGGTACAGGGCATGGTGCACCATGTGGCAGCCCCAGGAACGGGCCCTGCCCCAGCTGTTGAGCACTGCCACAGTCTTGATGCAGTAAGGAGTGGTGCCCTTGATGTTCTCATAGAGCTCCCTGAACTCATTGCAGACGCTCTCCACATAGTCTATGAACTCCGGGAACTGGACGGCCAGCTTCAGGTAGCCGCCGTAGCCTATGCGGTCTATGGGCTTGCGGAGAATGGCCCGGCGGGCGGTGACCCAGTTCTCCTTGGCTTCCTTCACCGGGTCCCCGCCCTCGTGGAAGGTGTCAGGGAAGAAGTAAGGCAGGAAGCGGCCCTCGGTGTACTTCACTCCGGGGATATCGGAGATGAGGCGCAGGGTGGAGCCGTTGCCCACGGAGCCCACCACGGCGTCCAGGCCTATGGACTTGAACTCCTCCATAAAGGGCTCGGTGCCTATCCAGTGGTCGCCCAGGAACATCATGGCCTCCCGGCCCAGCTCATGGGTGATGTCCACCATCTCCTTTGCAAGTTTTGCCACCTCCCGGCGCTGGAAAGCCTGGAAGTCCTTGAACTGCTTGCTGGGGATGCGGTACTGGTTGTTGTAATAGCCCTGGTCCACGATGTACTCGGGCCGGAACTTATAGCCCACTTCCTTCTCAAACTGCTCCAGGATGTAGGGGGAGACGGAGGCGGAGTAGCCGTACCAGTCCACGTACTTCTCCCGGCGCAGCTCGTCGAACACCAGGGTGAACTGGTGGAAGAAAGTGGTGTAGCGGATGACGTTCACATAGGGATGCTCGGCAATAAAGCGGCGCAGCCGCTCCATGGTGTATTTGTGAGTCTTGGGCTGGCGCACGTCAAAGGTTATCTGCCGCTCAAAGTTCTGCCAGTTGTTGGTAACGGCATTGTACATGTGCACCGGGTCCCAGATGAGATAGGCTAGGAAAGCCACGGTATAGTCGTGGAAAGGCTTGGGCCTGGCTATCACCAGGCAGCCGTCGCTCTCATCGTAGCTCCAGCAGTCCGGGGGAACTATGCTGCCCTCGGTCCTGTCCATGACCTCCCACCAGCGCTTGATATCGTCTCTGGTGTTCACCTTCATCAGGTCGGGGCTGACGCCCTTCATCAGTGCTATCCTCAGCTCCCCTTCCGCAGCCGTGTTGAAGCCAGTCATTACATAGCACTGCTGCACCTCGTCAGGATTGGCCTTTGCCCAGGCATTGTCCTTGCGGGTAGTGTAGTAGGTGGAATATATTTTGGCGTCCTGCTCCTGCAATTCCTTGGGGAAGTCGGTGCCGTCGCAGTCACGGATGGCGTCGGCCCCCCAGCGTTTCATTATCTCCAGAGTTTCCGGCACAACGTCCAGATCTGTGGGAATTGTCACGCGGCCCAAGCTTTTTCTTTCGCTCATATGCTTACTCCTTGTTTGACTTAGTCCTCAAATGGGGCGTTATAGATGAATATTGCCGCCAGCAGCACTACTACTCCGCCCACCATTATACCCAGGCCCTTAAGTTCCCCGGTCATTTTCCAACCGGCTATCACCAGAGCAAGGCCCAGTATGAAGAGTAAAGCTATCAAAGTCAAGCGTAAAGCCACATGTTCTTTCCAGAATTTCTGCATTTTTTCACCTTAGCCTTTCAGTCCGCCCACGGTCATGCCCTGGGTCAGCTTCTTCTGTACGCAGATGTACAGTATCAGTGTGGGCAGCATCACCATCACCAGGCCTGCGTACATCATGCCGTACTGGGCGGCGGACTGCTGGGCCTGCATCAGGTTCAGAAGTCCCACCGGCAGGGTACGGGAGGCCTGAGCGGAGCTCATGAGGGTCATGGATATGATGTACTCATTCCAGAAGGAGAGGAAGTTGAAGAGGATGATGGTGATGACGGAGGGCTTTGCCATGGGGAAAATGATGCTGGTCATGGCCTTGCCGTAGCCTGCGCCGTCTATGTAGGCGGCCTCCTCAAAGTCGTGGGGCAGGGTGGCAAAGTAGCCGCTGAGCAGGTAGATGGTGAAAGGCAGGGCCGTCGCGGCGTAGACCACAGCCAGGATAAAGAGGTTGTTGAGCAAAAAGCCGTCCCCTATCACTTTCTTCAGCCAGGTGTCTCCGTCCCGGAGCATGAGGAAAATGGGCACCACGATGTAGTTGACGTTTATGAAAAGCCCAGCCATGAAAGCTACGTTCAAGAATTTGCTGCCCTTGAACTTGAAGCGGGAGAGGCAATAGGCGGCGGGCAGGGCAACCACCAGGAGTATGGCCAGGGCCATGGCTGTCACTAAAACGGAGTTCACCATGTACTCGCCCATTTTGGCGGCGTTCCAGGCCTCTACAAAATTCTGCCAATGCACGCCCTTTGGCATAGCCCATGGATTGCCGTAAAACTCGCTGTTTTCCTTTATAGAGGCTAGGAAGACCCATGCCACCGGCACGATAATGCACACAGCCAGCATTATCAGTACAAAATAGATGAATACCTTATACAGGCGCTCTGCGGATTGATTCTTTCCCATATCTCAGGCACCTCCTCAGTATTCCAGGGGCGTACGCTTGGTAGCCCGGTTCACAAGGGCGGACAGAGCAAAGGAGAACAGGAAGATGACCACGCCGGCAGCCATGGAGTAACCGTAAAGTCCAGCGTCCTTCTGGTTATACATGAAGCTCAGTGCCACTTCTGAGGCACCTCCCGGCCCGCCGGAGGTCATGGCTTTTACGAACAGGAAGGCCATGTTGATATTGGATATTATAAAGAAGGTGAGGGTGGTGCGAATGTTAGTCCAGATAAGGGGTATGGTTATCTGGAAAAACTGGGTGAGGCGGCCCGCACCGTCCAGGCTGGCGCTCTCATAGAGGCTGAGAGACACGGCAGACATGGAAGCCATGTACATGACCATGTAATAGCCTATGGCCTGCCAGACCATAGCTATTATAATGCTGACCATGACCAGTTTTGCGTCCTTCCACAGCACCTGCACCGTATCCCCGGCAAAGAAGGACAGCAGGGTGTTGAGCATGCCGTTCTCAGGCTTGTAGATGGCAGAGAATATACCGGAGATGACAACGATGGACAGGATGTTTGGTATGTAGAATATTACACGGAAAAAGTCCTGGCCTTTTATCTTTTCCCTGGTGAGTATAGCGGCAAAGGTCAGGGCAAAGAAGAAGGTAATGATGGTGACCACCACTAT
>DVHY01000125.1 GCA_018711755.1 Candidatus Limivicinus faecipullorum
TGAAAATAATTAAGAAATCTTAAATTTTCAGCAAAATAGTACCTTTTTCCTCCGGCTTTCAGCGGATAACGGCGCCGTAGTTCTTTTCCAGGGCGGAGAGCACGGCCTTCACCGTATCCCCGGCGTGCTCGTCGGTGAGGGTCTGGTCGTCGGAGCGCATGGTCAGGGAGAAGGCCACGGACTTCTTTCCCGGGGCGATATGGCTGCCGGTATACACGTCGAAGACGGAGCAATCTTTCAGATATTCCCCGCCGTTTTCCATGATGCAGTCCAGCAGTCTCCCCACGGGGATATCCCTGTCGCAGACCACGGCAATATCCCTGGTGACGGAGGGAAACTTGGGCAGGGGCGTATACACCGGGGTGCCGCCCTGAAGAGCGAAGATGGCTTCAAAGCTCAGCTCGGCGCAGTAGAGCTCGGTGTCCACGCCGTAGTTTTCCGCCACGGCGGGATGTATCTGGCCCAGCACGCCCACATAGCTGTCTCCCGCATACACCTTGGCGCAGCGGCCAGGATGGTAGGAGGGGTTCTCCTTCTCCGCCTCAAAGCGCAGCTTGCCCAGCTTCATCTCCTCCAGCAGCGCCTCTACCCAGCCCTTGAGCTTGAAGAAATCCATCTCCGGGCCGTAGGCGCCTATGGAGACTATCTTGGGTTCGTCGGCCATGCCGTCGTCCCGCTTGAGGTATATCTTGCCTATCTCATAGAGGGCGGCGGAGCGGTTGCGGTAGTTGTAGTTGCGGCTGAGTATCTCCAGCATGGAGGGCAGCACGGTGGTGCGCATGATGGAGGTGTCCTCACCCAGGGGGTTGAGGATGCGCAGGCTGTCCCTCAGGGGGGAGTCGGCGGGCATCCTTATCTTGTCGTAGTAGCTGGGGCTTATGAAAGAATAGGTGATTATCTCGTCCATGCCCAGGCTGCGGCAGGTCTGGCCCGCCTGGCGCTCGCACAGCTGCACTGGGCTGAAGCCGCCGCTGGTGGTATTGCCCCCGGCAAAGCAGGTGGGTATCTCGTTGTAGCCGTAGAAGCGGGCCACCTCTTCTGCAATGTCGGAGTAGTGCTCCACATCGCCCCTCCAGGAGGGCACATGGATGATGTCCCCCTCCAGGGTGAAGCCCAGGTGCAGGAGTATGCGGCGCATCTCCTCCTCGGCGATATCGGTGCCCAGCAGGGCGTTTATCTTCTCCGGCTCCAGCTTTACGGTGGTCTCCTTCAGTTTCTTGGGCACCACATCTATGACGCCTTCCACCACTTCGCCGGCCCCCAGCAGCTCGATGAGCTCGCAGGCCCGCTCCACGGCCTTGTAGGTGTTCTCCACGTCCAGGCCCTTCTCATAGCGGGAGGAGGCGTCGGTGCGCATACCCAGAGCGGTGGCGGTGCGGCGGATGGAGGCGCCGTTGAAGTTGGCGCTCTCAAAGAGGACCATGGCGGTGTCCCCCTCTATCTCACTGTTGGCGCCGCCCATGACGCCGGCCACGCCCACAGGCTTGTCCGTGTCGCAGATGCAGAGCATGGAGGTGGAGAGCTTGCGCTCATTGCCGTCCAGGGTCTGGATGGTCTCCCCCTCCCGGGCCAGACGCACGTGTATCTCCCCGTTGTTCACGCAGCTGAAGTCAAAGGCGTGCATGGGCTGGCCGTACTCCAGCATGACATAGTTGGTTATGTCAACCACGTTGTTGATGGGGCGCATGCCGGCGTTGCGGATACGCTCCCGCATCCAGGCGGGAGAGGGAGCTATCTTCACGTTGCGCACCATGCGGGCGGTGTAGCGGGGGCAGAGCTCCGGCTCCTCCACCACTATCTTGGCCATGTCCCTTATATTGCCCTGGGCGGTGGCCTTCACCACCGGCTCATGGAGCTTCAGCTCCTTGCCGAAGGTGACGGCGGCTTCCCTGGCCAGGCCTATCATGCAAAGGCAGTCCGGCCGGTTGGGGGTTATCTCAAACTCCACCACGTGGTCGTCCATGCCCAGGACCAGGGCCATATCGTCCCCGGGTTTGCAGTCCTCATTGATGATGAAGATGCCGTCGTTTATGCAGTGGGGGAACTCCCGCTGCTCGGCGTGAAGGTCCTGGAGGGTGCAGACCTTGTCCTTGCCGGTATCGTAGGCCAGCAGGTCCCCCTCATGGATGTTCTGGCAGCCGGTGACTGTCTCTGTGCTGCCTTTGCCGGTGTCCAGGCTCAGCCTGTACCGGGAGTAGCCCAGGGTCTCCAGCTTCTCCACCCGGGCGGCAATGACCTTGCCGTATATCTTGTCTCCGGCTTTGATGTCGGCGGAGATGGAGGGCTTGGCCGGGTCTATGGGGTGGTAGTCCCCCAGGATGGCGGCGGGTTCTATCACGGCGTAGGGGAAATCGTGGGTGGTGACGTTCAGCTCCTTCAGGGAGCAGAGCATGCCGTCGGACTCCACGCCCCGCAGCTTGCCCTTGGTGATCTTGACGCCGCCGGGGAGCAGGGAGTTGTGGAGAGCGGCAGGCACCAGGTCCCCCACGTGGACGTTCCAGGCCCCGGTGCATATCTGAACGGTCTCGCCGCCGATATCTATCTGGCACACCAGCATATGGTCGGAGTTGGGGTGCTTGGCCATGGAGACTATGCGTCCCACTTTTACGTTGTTTATATTCCTGCTCAGGTCCTCGGTGACTTCCACCTTGGAGCCGGACACGGTCATGGCCTCGGCAAAGCTCCTGTCATCGCACTCGCTGAGGCTGAGGTCCACGTATTCATTAAGCCATTTTCTAGAAAGTTTCATGTCTGTCTCCTCCTCAGAACTGCTCCAGGAACCTGGTGTCGTTTTCGAATATCAATCGCAGGTCGGTGATCTTGTATTCGCCCATGGCCAGGCGCTCCAGGCCCATGCCGAAGGCCCAGCCGGAGTACACGTCCGGGTCGATGCCGCAGCCGGCCAGGACCTTGGGGTGGACCATGCCGGCGCCCAGCACCTCTATCCAGCCTTCCCCCTTGCAGGTGGGGCAGCCCTTGCCGCCGCACTTGTGGCACTGGATGTCCAGCTCGCAGCTGGG
>DVHY01000126.1 GCA_018711755.1 Candidatus Limivicinus faecipullorum
TTCTTTCAGTTCCTCGCTGTAGTGTCGCATTCCTTTTCTTCCAGACATAACAATACCCCCTGATGTAGTACTTCTATTTTCCTACATCTGGGGGCTTTTTGTCTATTGTCCGTTTTTACTGGTCCTGTTCAGTTTTGATGGCTTTTTATTTTTGTCAGGAAAGGAGCTCTTTTATCCGGCTCTCGCCGTACACACCGATCCCGGCGGCTTTCAGACTTTCCGCCGCCACTCCGTCCCCGGGGACAAGGGAGCCGGTGAAGCTGCCGTCGTATATCGCCCCGCTGCCGCAGGAGGGGCTGCGCTCTTTAAGCAGAGCCCTTGTGCAGCCGTAACGCCGGGCCAGGTACAAAGCGGTGTCCGCCCCCTTATGGTACTCCCCCGTCACGTCCTGTCCCAGCTTGCTCACTACCTTCTCTCCCTGCCGCTCACTGGGGGCTCTGGGGGTGGGCAGGCCGCCGGCGGATTCCGGGCAGACGGGTATGAGGCGGAAGCGTTCTCTCAAAGCGGCCAGGGCGGCGGCGTCCAGAGCGTTGCTGCCCCCGCTGTATTTGCATTCAAAGCCCAGGAGGCAGGCGCTTATAAGCAGATGTTCCATGGCCTATTTCCTCATGCTCAATCCCAGCAGGGCTCCGCAGATGCCGCCGATGATATGGGTTATCTGGGAGACATTGTCCTGCAAAACAAAGCCGTCTATTATCTCGCCGCCTATGTACAGCGTCAGCACCAGGATGAGGGTTATGGGTATGCTGCCGTCCTTCATCCCCGCCAGGGAGGACATGGCTATCATCATAAAGACTATCCCCGAGGCCCCCAGAAGGGCGGTATTGGGGAAGAAGAGGAAGTGGACCATGCCGGAGACCAGGGCCGTGAGGCAGATGGCCCAGAACAGAGGACGGCTGCCGTACTTCTCCTCCAGGGGAGGGCCGATGACCAGTATCATCATCATGTTGTTGATGTAGTGGGTATATCCGCTGTGGCCCAGCACGTGGAGCACAAAGCGGGGATAGGTCCAGAACTCGTTGAGGGGGGCCTGGTAGACGCTGAAATATTTATAGGTGCTCACCCCGTCGGTGAAATAGTCCAGCAGCAGCACGCAGAAGGATACTATGGCAAAGGTCAGCACCACCGGGGAATTATAGTGGAGCTTTATGTACTTGCGTCTCATGCTCATTTGTCCAGCTGCGCCAGGGCTCTGTCATAATGGGCCTTGGTCTTTTCATCAAAGCAGACCATGCGCACCCGCTCTATCTCCGGGTTGGCTTTCAAAAAGTCCGCAATGGCGCCTATGGCTGTATCCGCCGCTTTGTCCAGGGGGAAGTGATATACCCCGGTGCTGATGGAGGGGAAGTCCACGCTTTTGCAGCCGTATTCCTTTGCCAGCTCCAGGCAGGAGCGGTAGCAGGAAGCCAGCAGCTGCTCCTCCCTGTGTCCGCCCCCGTGCCACACCGGGCCGGGGGTATGGATGACGTATTTTGCCGGCAGGCGGTAGCCCTTGGTTATCTTGGCTTTGCCGGTCTCGCAGCCGTGGAGAGTGCGGCACTCGGCCAGCAGCTCCGGCCCGGCGGCCCGGTGTATGGCCCCGTCCACGCCGCCGCCCCCCAGCAGGGAGCAGTTGGCGGCGTTGACTATGGCGTCGGAGTTTTGCTTTGTGATGTCTCCAAGGATTATTTGGATATCGCCCACCCGGCTCACTCCTTTGCTTCTATCTCCACCTTGCCGTCCTTTGCAGAGAGGCTGATGGCACTGACTTTGCTGTTTCTGGCGGAAATTATCTTCTCGGCTATGCCGTCTTCTATCTGCTTCTGGATGAGGCGGCGCAGGTTGCGGGCTCCGTAGGTGACGGAGTAGCCCTCCTTCACCAGGTGGTCGATGAGGCTCTCGTCCCAGCTGAGGGCGATGTTCTTCTCCGCCATCACGTCCTTCAGCTCGGAGAGCATCAGAGCGGCGATGGAGCGGAAGTTGGCCTCCGTGAGCTGGTTGAAGCAGATGACCTCATCCACACGGTTTATGAACTCCGGGCGCAGAAACTCGTTGAGGGCCTTCATGGTGCGCTCCCGGCTCATGTCGCTGAGAGAGCCGCCGAAGCCCACGCTGCCGCTCTTGTTGTTGCTGCCGGCATTGGTGGTCATGATTATGATGGTGTTCTCAAAGTTCACCGTGCGGCCCTGGGCGTCGGTTATCCGGCCGTCGTCCAGGATCTGCAGCAGGATGTTCATAACGTCCGGGTGGGCCTTCTCTATCTCGTCGAAGAGCACCACGCTGTAGGGCTTGCGGCGTATCTTCTCGGTAAGCTGCCCGGCCTCGTCATAGCCCACATAGCCGGGAGGCGAGCCGATGATGCGGGAGACGGAGAACTTCTCCATGAACTCCGACATGTCCAGGCGGATAAGGGACTCGGGGGAGTCGAACATATCCGCCGCCAGGCGCTTTACCAGCTCCGTCTTGCCCACGCCGGTGCCGCCCACGAAAATGAAGCTCACCGGCTTCCTGTGGGCTTTCAGGCCCACACGGCTGCGCTTTATGGCGGCGCAGACAGAGGCGACCGCCTCGTCCTGGCCCACGATATGCTCTTTAAGCCTATCCTCCAGGCCCGCCAGGCGCTCCAGCTCATCCTCCCGGATGCTGGAGGCAGGTATCTTGGTCCAGAGCTCTATTATCCGGGCCAGGTTATCCATGGTCAGCTCCGGCACCGGCTTTTTGTCCAGCTCCGCAAGCTCCTGCTCCAGCTGCAGCTCCTTGCTGCGCAGCTCCGCTATTCTTGCATATCGCTTATCCAGCATCTCCTGGGTCATCTCCACGCCCTTGGGGGCCTGGGAATTGGCCAGGGCTTCCCGCTCAAAGCGGATGTTCTCCAAATCCCGCTGGGCCATCATCCGGCGGTTTATATTCTCGTCCTTGAGGTTCACATCGGAGCAGGCTTCGTCGATAAGGTCTATGGCCTTGTCGGGGAGGAAGCGGTCGGTTATATACCGCTCGCTGAGCAGCACCGCCTGGCGGCACATCTCCTCGGGTATGCGCACCCCGTGGTGCTCCTCATAGTAATGGGCTATGCCCTCCAGTATCTTAACGCTGTCCTCGATGGAGGGCTCGTTTACGGTGACGGGCTGGAAGCGGCGCTCCAGGGCCGAGTCCTTCTCGATATGTTTCCTGTACTCGGTGAAGGTAGTGGCGCCGATGACCTGTATCTCCCCACGGGACAGGGCGGGCTTGAGGATGTTGGCGGCGTTCATGCTGCCCTCGGCGTCCCCGGCGCCCACGATGTTGTGTACCTCGTCGATGACCAGGATGATATTGCCCAGCTTGCGTATCTCCTCTATGAGCCCCTTCATGCGGCTTTCAAACTGGCCTCTGAACTGGGTGCCCGCCACCAGGGCGGTGAGGTCCAGCAGGAAGACCTGCTTGTTCTGGAGCTTGTAGGGCACATTGCCCATGGCTATGCGCTGGGCCAGGCCCTCGGCTATGGCGGTCTTGCCCACGCCGGGCTCGCCTATGAGGCAGGGGTTGTTCTTCTGGCGGCGGTTCAGAATCTGGATCACCCGCTCCAGCTCCTCCTCACGGCCTATCATGGCATCCAGCTTGCCCTCCCTGGCCCGGGCGGTCAGGTCTATGCAGTAGCTGTCCAGGAATTTTCTCTTGGGTGCTTTGCCGTTTTCCCGGGGCTCCGGGCGGCGCTGCTCGCCGCTGCCGGCGTTTCCGGGGTTCTCCCCCGGGGCGGGCGGGCCGCCGAAGAGCCGGCTGAGGAAGGGGAAGGTGGCGGTCTTGCCGTCGTCCTCCGGGCTGTCGTCCCCCTCGGCTACGGGGAGTATCTCCTCCGTCCCGGTGAGAGCGGCGCTCATGTCCCCGGTGAGGGAATCCAGCTCCTCATCGCTCAGGCCCATCTTGTTTATCACGTCGTCAATGGGCTTTATGTGCAGTTCTCTCGCGCACTTGAGGCACAGGCCCTCGTTCTTGGTCTGGCCTCCTTCTATCTTTGTAATGAATACCACGGCCACATTCTTGCCGCAGCGGGAACACATTGTAGGCTGCATTTATTGCCTCCGTTATAAGTATCTGTGCCTGAAAGTTCACATCAGGCCATTGGTCAAAAAGTCAAACATAAGGAAGAAACGGCCCAGGGTGGTGTGCTCCATGGTGTCCTGGCCGATGATCATCCCCAGGAAGCTGAGCAGCCAGCAGAAGAGCACACAATATATGAAGGCCTTGCCGAAGCCCAGCACTGCTCCCCCCACTTCGTCCAGAGCCTCCATATTGGGCAGGCGGAAGGAGAGGTTGCCCACATTGCCTATGGCCACCAGGAAAATAAGGATAAGCAGGAAGGCTATCACCAGCGCCCCCACATAGGTTATGGTGTCGCAGAGCACCGCCACCACCGCATCGGTCATGGAGATGGAGTTTGCGTCGGCCAGAGCCACGGCGTCGGAGGCCAGGTCATCCGCCCGCTTTTCGTAAAAGCCCAGAGTCCTCATGCACTCATAGGCGTAGTCATAGCGCAGGGAGCTGTCCTGAGCCAGGATATCCTCCAGGGAGAGATCACTCTCTCCATAGCCCAGCTTCTCCAGGACGGCGTCTCTGGTGTCCTGGGAGTCTATATAGCCGTCCACAAAGGGCTCCAGAGCCGGCACCACCTCATGGGCATAGGCCGAGGACAGAAGGCTGCCGCCAAAGAGGGCGATGATGATGGCCAGGATGCCGGCCACCCCGCCTACCAGTCCCCGCTTATACCCGTTCCAGGTACACAGGGCAATTATTATCAAGAGGAGGATATCGATAATTATCTTCATGTGTATTTCATCCTTTATATGTATTGCCGTATTGCCGCCGGGCGGGCTGCCCCCGCCCGGAATTATTATTTTACCACAAGTTTGTGAACAAATATATGGTGCGGCCGCTCAATATCTGGAAAACATCTCCCCAACGGCCCCTTCGTACCAGACTCTGTTCAGGTAGAGGCCCTGGGGCGGCATGGTGGGTCCGGTGAGCCGCCGGTCTCCCTTCTCCAGGAGTCCGGGGATATCCTCCGGCAGCAGCTTCCCGTAAGAGGCGTAGACCATGGTGCCCACCATAGCCCGGCACATGTTGTAGAGAAAGCCGTCGGCGCAAATGGAGACGGTGATGAGCTCCCCCTCCTTTTCCGCCCGGCACCAGTGTACGGTGCGCACGGTGGTTTTGGTTTTGGTGCCCTCGCTGCGCACGGCTCTGAAGTCATGGGTGCCTTCAAAGGCCCTTGCAGCTCTCTGCATCAGCCCCATGTCCAGGTGCTGGGGATAGAAGCAAACCCGCTTTTCCAGAAAGGGGTCCCTGATATTGCTATTTAGTATTTTATATATATATTCCTTTTTTATACATGAGCCGATGGCGTTGAAATCCTCCGGTGCTTCCACCGCCTCCAGTACGGCTATATCCTCCGGCAGGCGGGAATTCACCGCCAGGGGCAGCCGGTCCAGAGGTATGCGGGTATCCGAGCGGAAGTTGGCGCAGTAGCGCAGGGCGTGGACCCCGGCGTCGGTACGGCCGCAGCCCACGGCCTTTACCCTGTGGCCGCAGGTCCTGCTCAGGGCCTCTTCCAGGGTCTGGGCCACGCTTATCTCGTTTTTCTGCACCTGCCAGCCGTGGTAGCGGCTGCCGTCATAGCGCAGGATAAGGGCGATGTTCCTCATTGCTTTTCAAATTCCCAGCTTCTTCAGGCATATCATGCCCGAGAGCAGCAGCACGCCCAGGGCCAGGGCCATGTAGTCCCGACCGGCCATGACCAGCTGCTTCATGCGGGTGCGGCCCTCGCCCCCGTGGTAGCAGCGGCTCTCCATGGCAATGGCCAGCTCGTCCGCCCTTCGGAAGGCCGACACGAACAGGGGCACCAGCACCGGCAGCAGGGCCTTTGCCCGGTCTATGAGACTGCCGGTCTCAAAGTCCGCGCCCCTGGCCTTCTGGGCGGACATTATCTTGTCCGTCTCCTCTATGAGGGTGGGGATGAAGCGCAGGGCCATGCTCATCATTATGGTCATCTCATGGATGGGCAGCCTCAGCTTTTTCAGAGGCCCCAGCAGTATCTCCAGCCCGTCGGTGAGGGCGATGGGGCTGGTGGTGTAGGTGAGCAGGAAGGTGCCGGTTATAAGCAGCACTATGCGCAGCACCATCTGTATAGCCCTGGCAATGCCCTCCCAGGTGATTATCCAGCCGGGGACTATGGGCGTGCCCTGGGTATAAAAGATGTTCAGCAAAGCCGTAAGGCTGATAATGAATATCATGGGCTTGAGGCCCTTGAAAATATTTTTCAGGCTGATGTGGGAGATGCGCATGCAGCCGAAGGTCACAACAGTCAGTATGCCGTAGCTCAGCCAGCCTTTCGCCTGGAACAGGGCCACGATATACAGCGTCACCATCAGCAGCTTGGTGCGGGGGTCCAGCCGGTGGGCAATGGTGTCTCCCGGGAAGAACTGGCCCAGGGTTATGTCCTTCAGCATGAGGCCACCCCCTTCAGTTCCAGCAGGGAGCTCAAAAGCTGCTCATGGGTGTATATGCCGTCAGGCAGGGGCAGGCCCCGCTTTTTCAGCTCCATAGCCAGCTCCGTGGCGTGGGGCACGTCCAGGCCTATCTCCACCAGCTCCTGAGCCCGGGAGAAGACCTCCCTGGCGCTGCCGTCCATGACTATGCGGCCGTGGCTGAAGACGATTATCCGTTCCGCTATCCTGGCCACGTCATCCATATTATGGCTGACGATTATCACTGTTGCCCCGGTCTTTTCCCGGTAGGCGCAGATATTTTCCATTATCTGACGGCAGCCCGCCGGGTCCAGTCCGGCGGTGGGCTCGTCCAGGATAAGCACTCCGGGGCGCATTGCTATCACCCCCGCTATGGCTACACGACGTTTCTGGCCCCCGGACAGTTCCAGAGGGGACTTGTCCAGCAGCTCCTCCTCCACGCCGGTAAAGCCCGCCGCCTCCCGGACCCGCTGGTCTACCTCCTCTTCCGGGAGCTTCATGTTCCTGGGTCCGAAGGCGATGTCCTTATACACCGTCTCCTCAAAGAGCTGATACTCCGGGTACTGGAACACCAGGCCCACCTGGCTCTTCACCGCTTTGCGGCTCAGCTTGTTTTCGTTTATATCCTTGCCTCCGCAGCTGACCTTGCCGGAGCTGGGGGAGAGCAGGGCGTTGAGGTGCTGGATGAAAGTGGATTTGCCGGAGCCGGTGTGGCCTATCACCGCCGCCAGCTGGCCCTGGGGTATCACCAGGTCGATATCCTCTATGGCTGCAACTTCAAAAGGAGTACCTGCGCTGTATATGTGGCGCAGCTTCTCCACTATTATCTCTGACATGCTTTAACCTCTGAGCTGTTTTACTATCTCTTTCGCGCAGGAGTCCACATCTAGCGCCGTAAGGGGCAGGTCCATGCCCCGCTGCTTCAGGTCGTACAATAGCCTGGTGGTCTCCGGCACCGTGAGGCCTTCCCGCTCCATGAGCTCTATATCCGCAAAGACCTCAGGCGGCCTGCCGTCGGCAACGATACTGCCGTTTGACATGACGATGAGCCGGTCGGCCCCCACACACTCGTCCATGTGGTGGGTTATCAGCACCACGGTCATGCCCTTATCCCGGCAGAGCCGGGTGACGGTAGAGATGACCTCCTCCCGGCCCAGGGGGTCCAGCATTGCGGTGGGCTCGTCCAGGACTATTATCTCCGGCTCCATGGCGATGACTCCGGCGATGGCCACTCTCTGCTTCTGGCCGCCGGAGAGAAGATGGGGGGCATGGCGGCGCTTGTCGTACATGTCCACCAGTTTCAGTGCCTCGTCCACCCGGCGGCGTATCTCCTTGGGTTCCACCCCCAGGTTCTCCGGGGCGAAGGCCACGTCATCCTCCACCACGTTGGCGACTATCTGGTTGTCCGGGTTCTGGAAGACCATGCCCACCTTCCGCCGCAGCTCTATGAGGCGGCTCTCGTCGGCGCTGTCTATGCCTTTCACCAGCACCCGGCCCTCCGTGGGCACCAGGATGCCGTTCATGTGCTTTGCCAGGGTGGATTTGCCGGAGCCGTTGTGGCCCAGCACCGCCACGAAGCTGCCCGCTTCTATCTCCAGATTTATGCCGCACAGGCTCTCCATCTGGTCGCCGGGGTAGGTAAAATGTACGTTTTCAAACTCTATTATGCTCAAGGCTTTTTATCCTTTCGGTCTAAGCCGCTGTATGATCTGTCTATGCTCTGTGTTTGCCGCCGCCGCGGTCTCCAAGCCGTCTTATCCCCGAATCAAAGCCCAGCCTCAGCGGGTTTGATTCGGTTAGGAGGAGCAAGGGAGCCGGTGCAGTTTTCGGCAGAAGGCAACGCCTGATGCCGGAAACGGAATCCGGTGGACTTTGCTCCGACGTTTTGGCTCTTTGCCGTTCCCGGCCCGGCATTGAAACCGGGCCTGGGCGGCGAGCCTGCGGAGAAACCTGACCTGCCTTTCTCTCGTTTCCTCGTCAAAAAGCATCCCGCTTTTTGACGAAAAGGAGCGAGCGTAGGAGGTGTACATCTTCGCCCCCAGGCGGAGATGGGAACCGGCAGACGGGAAGCCGGTCGTTCTCCTCTCCCTCGTCAAAAAGCACCCTGCTTTTTGACGAAAAGGAGCGCCCGTCAGAGGTGGACATCTTCGCCATCCGGCGGAGATGGGAACCGGCAGACGGGAAGCGACGCCGCGGCGCAGGTCAGCTTTCCCACCGACACGTAGCGCCGCAGGGGAGGTAGAGGCCGCTGTCGGTAACGGGCAGGGCCAGCTCCCGGCTCTCGGAGCGGCCGCCGAATTTCTTGGTGAATATGCTCTCCGTCACATAGCTGAGCACCGAGGCGGAAAGGCCCGTGGTGTAGGAATTAATTATCACAAAGAGGGGTTCGTCGCTGAGCGCCCCGGCGCAGAGGGACACAAAGGGCCAGAGGTTCTGCTCCAGCTTCCACACCTCGCCCCCCGGCCCCCGGCCGTAGGAGGGCGGGTCCATGATTATGGCGTCGTAACGCCGTCCCCGGCGTATCTCCCGCTCCACGAACTTGCCGCAGTCGTCCACTATCCAGCGGATGGGGGCCTGGCTCAGTCCTGAGGCGGCGGCATTCTCCTTGCCCCAGGCCACCATGCCCTTGGCGGCGTCCACATGGCAGACCTGAGCCCCGGCCTTGGCGCAGGCCACGGTGGCCGCCCCGGTGTAGCCGAAGAGGTTCAGCACATTTATGGGCCGACCCGCAGAGCGTATCTTGGCCATGGCCCAGTCCCAGTTGCAGGCCTGCTCCGGGAAAAGCCCGGTGTGCTTGAAGTTCATGGGCTTTACATTAAAAGTCAGCTCCCCGTAGCGTATCTGCCAGTTCTCCGGCAGCTTGCCCTTGTCCCAACTGCCGCCTCCGGTCTCGCTGCGGCGGTAGCGGGCGTCCCGGTCGTTCCAGTGGGGGTTGCGCCGGGGGGTGTCCCATATGGCCTGGGGGTCCGGGCGCACCAGATAGAAACTGCCCCAGCGCTCCAGCTTTTCACCCTTCGAGCAGTCGATGAGCTCAAAGTCCTTCCATTTATCCGATATCCACATATTATTCTCCGAGCTTTATCTGTACATAATTAGACAGTGTATTTTATCATTAAAGCCCTTTAAGGTCAAGGACTGCCGGGCTTTTTTAACAATAGTTTTCCCCCTGTCCGCCGATGAAAGCCGCCCTGCCATCAGGCAGGGCGGCTTCGGACCTTGTATATTCCGTTTCCCCGCTGTCCGGGCCTCACCAGCACTTCTTGCAGGGGGTATAGCCCAGGCTCTCCGCCTGGCTCAGGCTCACCTGGCTGGGGTCTTTCATGTTGCTGCACTCCGGGTCGCTGTGGTATTTGGAGCCGCTCTTGGGTATCCAGACCATGGTCTCCTGGGTCTGAGACTGCTCCGTCTCCTCCGGGCTTGGCCGGGGGCTCTCCGCCGCAGCCGGCTTTGCTATGCTTTGGGTCTTGCCTCCCGGAGTCAGCAGCTGCTCCTCCGTGGCCGTCTTGTCCGTGGTGATGCTCAGCTTCTTCCCGTCGGAGCTTATAATAATGTCCCCGTTCAGGTCGCTGCGCAGTATTTTGCAGCCCGCATCCCGCAGGCGGCTGAGAGGCCCCTCCTCCGGGTGCTCATAGCTGTTGCCCTCACCCACGGAGATGACGGCGTATTCCGGCATGACCTCCCGGAGGAAGGGATAGCTGGTGCTGGTGTCGCTGCCGTGGTGGCCCACTTTAAGCACGTCCGCCTTCAGCTCCGCGCCGGAGTCCAGAAGGGCCTGCTCAGCCTCCCGCTCCGCATCCCCGGTAAAGAGGAAGGAGGTCTCCCCGTAGCGTATCATCAGCACGATGGAGGTATTGTTGGTGTCCTCCCCGGCGTTGAGGCCCAGTATCTCCACCTCTGCGCTGCCCAGGTCGTACATGTCCCCGGCCTCCGGCACCGTGAGGCCGCCGCCCTTTTCTTCGGCGTATTCCTTGAATGTCCGGAAGATGTCGCTGTCGTAGTCCGTCACCGGGCAGAGAGTGAGCTCCGCCGTGGCATAGCTGAAGGCGCCGGGCAGGCCGCCGATATGGTCCTCGTGGGCGTGGCTGGCCACAACCATGTCCAGCTTATCCGCCCCGGCCTTTTTAAGCACCGTATATATAACATCCGAGTCACCCCGGTTGCCCCCGTCGACGAGCATGAAATGCCCGTCGCACTCCACCAGGGCGGCGTCCGCCTGGCCCACGTCTATAAAATGTACCGAGAAGCTGCTCTCCTCCCCGGGCATATCCGCCGTGTCCCGGGCGGGTGAAGCCGCCGGGCCGGGGGCTGCCGAGGCCGGAGCGGCGCAGCCCGCCATCAGCAGGGCCAGGCACAGGGCCAGCAGTCCCAGTTTGAGTTTAGCTTTTTTCATTCTGTCGCCTCCCACAGTTTTTGGGGCCCCAGGCAAAAGCCTGAGGCCCCAAGCCTTATTTGATTATACCACAACTGTGGGAGCAATGCCAATGGCTGTCAGTCCAGAGTTTTGAATTTCAGCGTCACTTTGAACAGGTCGCCGTCCACGGTGAGCTCCAGTTCTCCTTTTTGCAGCTGCACAAGGCTCCGGGCTATGCTGAGCCCTAAGCCGCTGCCCTCGGTGTTCCGGGAGCTGTCTCCCCGGACGAAGCGCTCCATCAGCTCATCTCCGCTGATGTTCAGCTGCTGGGCGGAGATGTTGCGGAAGGTGACCGTGGCCCGGCCCGCCTCCTTGTCCAGATTGATATACACCCGTGTACCGGCCATGGCATACTTGCACACATTGTTCAGCAGATTGTCAAAAACACGCCACATGTGCCGCCCGTCGGCCATAATCGTCACCGGCTCCTCCGGCTTCGTCACTACCAGCTCCAGCCCGGCGGCTTTCAGCTTCTCGGCGTATTCCCCGGCGCACTGGTCTATGAGTACGCCCAGCTCACAGCGCTCCAAGCTCACATTCAGGTTGCCGGTGCTGGCCTTGGAGGCCTCGATCAGATCGTCGATGAGCTTTTTCAGTCTGGCAGACTGGCGGGACAGGACTTCCAGGTATTCCCTGGCCTTCTCGTTGTCTATATTCTCTTTCTCCAGCAGGTCAACATAGTTGATGATGGAGGTGAGAGGGGTCTTTATATCGTGGGATACATTGGTGATAAGCTCCGTTCTGAAATGCTCCGACCGCATCCGCTCGTTCACCGCCTTGTTCATGCCCTCGCCTATGCGGTTTAGCTGCTCGCCGTGTTCCTTCAGGGGCCCCCGCATTTTTGCGGTGTCCACCCGGTAGTCCAGGTTGCCCTGGCTCAGCTCCTCCCCGGCCTTCAGCAACTTCTTCATGCACAGCAGCACCCAGGCCGCCAGCAGCACCAGCACAGCTCTCTCTATAAACCAACTGAAAATCATAAAGCCGCCGCCAGAACCGAAACCCACCATCCACAAAAATTCCACAAAAAGAATAGCGAAGATTATAAGAGTGGCTTTGGGCACCAGGGCCATACCCTTCAGGGCATCCCCAACAAAGGCAAGGAGTTTTTTGAAGGTACGCCAGCACCATAGGATGATGCGCACGCTGATGCAGCTTTTCAGCACATTCCCCAGTTTCAGCCGCCGGGCAAAGCTCAGGCTCCACCAGAGGCAGAGAGCAGCCCCCGCCTCGAACACCAGTATATAGGCGATGACTTTCAGTACATTCGCTCCGCCGTAGCTGAACTCGATGAGTAGCTGCATAAGTATGACGCCAATGAAGGCCACGGCGGCGGTAAACACATCGAAGGGCAGACGCTCGGTGAAGCCCGGCTGTATCTCATCGCTGCCGCTCCTGTGGCCGGCGGCGGCCATGAGAAAGGCAAAGCAGCACAGGGCCAGCAGGGCAAAGGCTATCATCGCCCCCAGCATCAGGTTCCTGTAGGCATAGCAGTAGCTCAGCAGCTGGGTCATGCCGGCCACTTCGTCGTTCTCCCCCACGGT
>DVHY01000127.1 GCA_018711755.1 Candidatus Limivicinus faecipullorum
TAATCAGATCTTTCATTCCCAAACCCTCCTGAGGCCTCTCTCAAGCCTGCCCTTTATCTCCTCGCCGGCCTCTTCTCCGCCGGGAAGTTTGGCATCGATCCAATGGATATAGTAATAGGTCTGGCCGTCCTCCTCGGTTATCTCCATGGTTATGGTTCCAGGGGTGAGAGTGATGGCATTGGCCAGGGCCGCCTGTCCGTACATGGATTTAAGGTTCACCGGCACTTTAACTATGCCGGGGTTTACGTTTTTGCAGCCGGTAAAGCAGCGTTTTGCCACATCCACATTGGCTTTCACCAGTTCCACAGGGAAGATGAACAGCCAAAAGGCAATGCCGTTTATCAGTTTCACGGGATTAAAAAACCAGGTGGGATTGGTATGTATAAAGAAGCGCGAGGAAAACAGCGCCACCGCCAGGCTGATCACCGCCCCCGTGGCCAGCTCCTGGATATCTGCCGACCAGGTCAGCAGTATCCAGAATACAAAGCAAACTATAAAGGTGGACACCGTCCCTGCAAAAGTTGTTTTATGCAAGTTGAAAGCTCTCCTTTCATGGCCGGGCGCTCCCAGCCGTATTTTCCCTGTCTACTCTACCTTCAGGCTGTCTACATAGAATTCCCTGCCGGAGACCATGCGTATACCCCGGCTTTGGCACTGGGGACAGCATGCCTCCTTCCTGGACACCGCCCCCTCATAGCCGCACTCCATACAGCGGAAGGCGGCAGGCAGGCTGATTATTTCCAGTTCAGCCCCCTGGGCGATACTGTCTCTGGCTGCTATGGGGAAAAATTCCTTTATGCATTCCGGAATTATGCCGGAATATTCCCCAACCCGAAGGCTTATCCCCAGCACTTTCTTAAAGCCCTTTTCCCGGGCCTCCCGATTTATCAGGTCTATGACGGACTCGGTTATGGCAAGCTCGTGCATTTTATCTGTCCAGGCAGCTGAAGCAGGGGTCTATGCTGGCAATTATCAGCCCTGCGTCGGCCACGGTATTGCCTCTGAGCATATGGGGCACCGTGGGGGTATTTTTATAGCTGGGTACGTGGATGCTCACCCGGTGGTTGTTAAAGCCGCCGTCGCCCACCACCATATGGCTCAGCTGGCCTCTGGGTGCCTCGTGGCGGCAGACCGCCTGGCCTTCCTTTATCTTTATCAATTTGTTGCCCAGGTTTATGGGACCTTCCGGCAGATTTTCCAGCGCCTGGCTGATTATCTTTATGCTCTCGTAGCACTCCAGCACACGCACCAGCACCCTGGCATAAACATCGCCGCTGTCCACCGTATGGACTTTGAATTTAAAGTCCTCGTAAGAGGAATAGGGAGAATCCCGGCGCACGTCGATATCCACGCCGGAAGCTCTGGCGTGGGGGCCCACAGCCCCCATGCGCATGGCGTCTTCTTTTGTGAGTACGCCCACGCCCTTGGTCCTCATGGCAATGGTCTTGTCCGTCATGGCTATCTCTGCAATTCTGTCCAGGATGGCCTTGAGTTTGGGACAGGAAGCCAGAAGCTCCCGGCGCAGCTCATCGTCAACATCCCTCCTGGCGCCGCCAACGGTGACCATAGCGTAGTTGACCCGGTTGCCGGTCATCTTCTCCAGCAGATCCATCACCAGCTCCCGCTCATCCCAAATGTGCATGAACATGCTGTCGTGGCCTATGATGTGGCAGGCTATGCCCAGCCACAGGAAGTGGGAGTGGAGCCGCTCCAGTTCGGCGGTGATAACTCGGATATACTGCCCTCTTTTCGGCACCTCCAGGCCGTTTATGGCCTCCACACACATGGCATAGGTAAAGGCGTGGGAGTGAGAGCATATGCCGCAGACTCTCTCCACCAGCACCAGGGTCTGGATGGCATTCCTCTCGGTAGCCAGCTTTTCTATGCCCCGGTGGTTATAGCCCACGAATACCTCAGCATCCTTGATGATCTCCCCCTCGGTATAGAGCTTCGCGTGTATGGGCTCCTCCAGAGCAGGATGATAGGGACCGATGGGTACGATATAGCTCATTTGTCCTCTCCTCCCAGATTTTTCTCCACAAGTTCCTTCAGGGGCATCACCATGATCTGGCCTCTGCCCTGGGTCTCCAGCATGTCCTCCGGCAAGAACAGCCGCTTTGAGGTATCCAGGCCCTCAAACTCCACGGCAAAAAGCTCGTTCAGCTCCCGCTCCGGCCAAGTTGCAGCGGTGTCGTAGATATCCCCAATGGAGGGCAGCACCGTCTCCCCCACCACGTGGTAGCCCTCGATGACCGGCTCCACAGCGTAGTCATAGGAAATATCCAGCTGTCCATCCCCGTTTATGAAACCGTGGATCATCACCAGCTGCCGCCCCTGTCTGTGCATACGCTCAGCCAGAGGCACTATCTGCTCTTTGTCGATGTCAATCCTTTTGTACTCCTGCATCCGTTTCACCTCTCAGTGTTTGTCCATGAGTTCTCACTTATTTTTAAAACCGCTTGGGTATTGCTAACATATTCTGGGCAGCTGTGCTCCCGTGAGCTTCTGGAGGATACGCCTGCCTCCCAGGGTGGTTTTCATCACAAGGGCCCCGGGGTGTTCCTCCGTCACCCGGCCTATCACCCTGGCTTCCGCCCCCTGGGGGCACTGCCTCATGGCCGCCAGCACTCTATCCGCATCCTCGGGAGCCACCACGGCCAGCAGTTTCCCCTCATTGGCACAGTAGAGCGGCTCCAGGCCCAGCATGTCGCAGGCAGCCCTCACCTGGGGACGCACCAGAATCAGATCTTCCTCCAGCTCTATACCCAGGAAACCGCCCTCTATAAACTCGTTGAGTGTGGTAGCTGCACCGCCGCGGGTGGGGTCTCTCAGCACCCTTATCCTGTCCGAGGCCAGGAACATCCTCTCCGTCAGTTCCCTGAGACTTGCGCAGTCGGAGCTTATCTCCCCCTGCATCATGCCGCTTCTGGCAAGCATTACAGCCGTGCCGTGGTCTCCCAGGGGCCCCGAAACTATTACCGCATCTCCGGCCCTCATATTTTCCGGACCAAGCCCCGGGTATCTCACGAAGCCTATGCCGGCAGTATTTATATATATGCCGTCGCCACGGCCCTTTTCCACCACCTTGGTGTCGCCGGTTATCACCTGCACCCCGGCCTCTCTGCATTGGGCCGCCATGGAATCCATGATCTTTTCCAGAGAGGCAAGGCTGAAGCCCTCTTCAATTATCAGAGCACAGCTGAGATACTTAGGCTCCGCTCCGCACATACACAGATCGTTCACTGTGCCGCAGACAGCGAGCTTGCCTATGTCCCCTCCCGGGAAAAATATGGGGTTTACCACAAAGCTGTCTGTGGAAAAGACCAGATGCTCCGCCCCATCCACTATGGCCCCGTCCCCCAAAGCCCCCAGAGCCGGGTTTGAAAGCCTGGGCAGTATCAGTTTTTCTATAAGTCGGGAGCTTTTTTTGCCCCCGCTGCCGTAATCCAGGGTAATGATATCGTCCATTTTACAGACCTCTGTATTTAAACGCCGCCGCGCAGGCCCCCTCAGAGGATACCATGCAGGGCCCTACCGGGTCCTCCGGCGTACACCTTTTACCAAACATGGGGCAATTCTCCGGCCTTATCCTGCCGCATATCACATCCCCGCAACGGCAGGGTCTCGGTTCCCCGGCGGCCTTTACTTCCATTTCAAATTTTATCTCCGCGTCAAAGTCGGCAAATTCCTCTCGCAGCTTAAAGCCGCTTCCGTCTATCTCTCCCAGGCCCCTCCACTTGTCCCGGCCAAGTTGGAAGCAGCGATCCAGCAGGGCCCTTGCCAGGGGGTTGCCCTCCGGCCGTACCGCCCGCCTGTAACAGTTTTCCAGCACGGCCTCTCCCTTTGAAACCAGTTCAGTCAGCCGGCAGATTGCCGCCAGTATCTCCTCCGGTTCAAAGCCCGCTATCACTCCCGGCAGTCCGCAGTCCTCCGGGATGAAGCGGAAGCCCCGCTCTCCTATAATGCTGGCCACATGGCCCGGGCAGATAAAGCCCTGCACCATAAAATCTTCCGAGGATGTCAGCGCCCTCAAAGCCGGCTCCACGCTCTTCAAAAGAGAGTACAGGGAGAAGTTCCTTATCCCCCTATCCCGGGCCTCCAATACCGCGGCGGCCGTGCCCGGGGCCGTAGTCTCAAAGCCCACTCCCAAGAACACCACTTCCGCCTCCGGCCTCTCCGCCGCCAGCTCCACCGCATCCATGGCGGAATACACCACTTCCACCCCGGCGCCCAGGGCGCGCCTTCTCTCCAGGCTGTCTCCCGGCCTGCTGCCGGGGACTCTCAGCATGTCTCCGTAGCTGGCTATCAGCACTTTCGGCTCCATGGCCAGCTCCAGCACCGCGTCTATCTCCTCTGCCGGTGTGACGCACACCGGGCAGCCCGGCCCGGAGAGCAGGCTGATATTCTCCGGCAGCAGGGACTTTATACCGCTTTTGGCTATAGCCATGGTGTGGCTGCCGCAGACCTCCATCAGCCTCATGGGGCTGCACCCCGCCTCTCTTATCCTTTCAAGCAGGGTTTCGGCGGCTTCCTTATTCCAGGGCATTTCCCATTTCCTCCCAGGCCGCTATATCCTCCAGAGCCTGTCTTTCCTCCAGCCGCTCAATAGCAAAACCGGCATGGACCATCACATAGTCCCCTATCCTGGGCTCTTTGATAAAATCCACTCTTATCTTTCTTTTCATCCCCAGAGCTTCCCCCAGGGCCTCCCGTCCGTTTATCTCAACTATTTTCAAAGGTATGGCAAGGCACATTTTCTCAACCTCTCAGCCGGGCATCGGCTACCATCAGCTGTCCCAGGGCAATACCCTCATCGTTGCATGACACCCGGCAATGGTGATATACCCGAAACCCTTCGGCACTCAGCCGCCGGGGCAGCCGTTTCATTATATACATATTCTGGAAACTGCCCCCGGAGAGGCAGACCCTGTCCAGTCCCGTCTCCCTGCCGGCGGCCTTCACCGTCTCCGCAGCCATGTCTATAAGGGTGTTCATGAATCTGGCGGCAATGACACTATTTCCTGCACCCTCATCCATATCCCGGGCTATGGCTCTTATCATTTCCCGCCAGTCAAAGACCAGGGGCCTGCTCTCCAAGGCATAGGGATACACAGCTTCTTCGTCTTCCGCTGCCGCCGCCTCCAGCAGCACGGCCCCCTGGCCCTCGTAGCTGCACATGGTCTTTATTCCCAGCATGGCCGCCGCTGCATCAAAGAGTCTCCCCATCCCCGAGGACAGAGGGCAATTCAGCCCGGTACTCAGCATTTTTTTATATATATCGGCGCCAGCTATTTTGGAGCTGTCCAGGCCGGAGGCCTCCATCAGGCTGAAGGCCAGCCTCTCTGTCTCCTTTACCGCCCGGTCTCCTCCGGGCATAGCTATGGGCAGGATATGACCGAAGCGCCGAAAGCCGCCATAGCCCCCGATAAGGCACTCTCCGCCCCAGGCCCTGCCGTCAAGGCCGTAGCCGGTGCCGTCCCACACAAGGCCGATCACCTCTCCCTCCAGGTAGTTGTCCGCCATGCAGGAACACATATGGGCGTGGTGGTGCTGTACTTTTACAAGAGGTATAGCCAAGTCCTCGGCATAGGCTGTGGACATATAGTCCGGGTGCATATCGCAGGCCGCTGCCTCGGGTACTATATCAAAAAGCTTTTTGAAGTGCTCCGTCTGCTGCCGGTAGCTCTCCAAAGTCTCAAAATTTTTAAGGTCACCTATATGCTGGCTCTGGAATACATACCCGCTCCGGGACAGGCAGAAGCTGGCCTTTTGCTCAGCCCCACAGGCCAGGATGCTTTTCAGCTCCCGCCTCACCGTCAGGGGATAGGGCACATAACCACGGGAGCGTCGGATGAAGTACTCCCTTCCCTCCAGCTCCCAGCACAGAGAATCGTCACAGCGGGTCTGTATCTCTCTGTTATGTAGCAAAAAGCTGTCGGCTATACCACGGAGATCGCTCAGGGCCTCTCTGTTTTTATACATTATGGGTGTGTCAGAGAGGTTGGCGCTGGTCATCACCAGCATGTCTATGTCCTCCCCCATGAGCAGATAGTGGAGAGGCGTATAGGGCAGCATAATGCCAAGATAAGCATTCTCACTTAAATACTCCAGCCCGGGTTCCTTCTTTTTCAGCAGCACAATTGGCCGCTGATACCCTGTGAGCATCTTCTCTTCTTCCGGGGAGACATGACACAGTTTCCTTGCGCAGTTTACATCCCGGCACATCAGGGCAAAGGGCTTTTCGTCCCGCTGCTTTCTCCGCCGCAGTTCTCTCACCAGGGCCTCGTCATCCCAGCGGCAAGCCAGGTGCATACCGCCCAGACCCTTTACCGCCACTATCTCACCGTTTTTAAGCGCCTGCCTTGCCAGCTCAATTCCGTCCCCGGGCAGCTTTTTCCCGTCTCCGTCAAGGGAAAAAACCTGCGGCCCGCATTTTTCGCAGCAGTCCGGCTGGGCGTGATAGCGCCGGTCGTTTATATCTCCGTATTCTTCTGCACAGTCCGGGCACATGGGGAATACAGCCATGGATGTCTTGGCCCGGTCATAGGGTAAGTCTTTTATTATCGTAAATCTTGGCCCGCAGTTGGTGCAGTTTATAAAAGGATACCTGTATCTCCTGTCCCCCTCATCCCGCAACTCTCTCAGACAGTCATCGCATATGCAGATATCTGGGGACACAAGAGTATTATTTCGTTCTTCCCGGCGGCTGCTCTCTATCTCAAAGGAAGTAAAGCCCTTCAGCTCCCGGCTGAATCTCGCTTCCAGGGATTCGATAAGTGCTAGCTTGGGCGCCCGCTCCGGCAGCTCCCTCAGCAGCTTTTCCAGCTGCTCCCGCTCTCCCTCCAGTTCCATCTCCACGCCGGAGGAGGTATTCTTTATATATCCCCCGAAGCCATAGCCATGTACCAGTTTATGGACAAAGGGCCGAAAGCCCACCCCCTGTACTATGCCGTGGATTTTCAAACTGAGTCTCTCTGTCATGGGGCTACCTCTAGCTTGCCGAAAATATGTTCGTTAATTATCAATCAAATTATATTCCCTGCACATTGCCTTGTCAAATGATTTTTTTGATTTAGGATATTTTTTACCTTGCCAATTATAATATTTGTTCCAGAAAAAGGCAATAAAAGTAAATTTCTTAACACATTTTAATATAAAATGCCAAGCCTGCGGCTCTCCGGGCAAAGCACAAGAACAGCGGCTCCCGCCGCTGTTCTTACATACATTTCCATATATTTCACGCCACAGTGTTTTCACTCCAGGTGTTTTTTGTTTGCCTGCTGCCCGGTTCAATCCTCCGTTTATCTTCCCCCGGACCTTTCCAAGAGATCCGCGAAATGACCAAAGGGGCGGGCATAAAGCCCGCCCCTTTGAG
>DVHY01000013.1 GCA_018711755.1 Candidatus Limivicinus faecipullorum
GACCTGAAAGTGTTTTATATCTGCCCGGACTGCCGGAGAGCCCAGGCCTCCGAAGCTCCAGTTTGACCTGTGGCATCGAAATCACTGCATATAAAAGAACAAAACCATTGTGAAAGGAGAGCAAGCTATGAGATATGTCTGTTCCGTCTGCGGATATGTCTACGATGAGGCGAAGGAAGGCAAGGCCTTTGCGGAGCTTCCCGACTCGTGGGTGTGTCCCCTCTGCGGAGCCGCAAAGTCTGCGTTCAGCCCCGAGGAAAAGACTGCCGCTCCCAAGCCGCATGTAAACCCCATCCGGATCCATGAGGATATGAGAAAACTGTCCGCCGGAGAGCTGGCGGCCCTGTGCTCAAATTTGGCCCGGGGCTGCGAGAAGCAGTATAAGGAGGAGGAGTCACGGCTGTTCCGGGAGCTGGCGGAGTATTTTTCCGCCGCTGTCCCGGCTGTGCCTGAGTCAGGCATCCAGGACCTGGCCGGCCTGATACGGAAGGACCTGGAGGAGGGCTATCCCGCCTTACATTCCACTGCCATTGCCGAGTCAGACCGGGGGACCCAGCGCATCTGCGTCTGGGGAGAAAAGGTCACGAACATCCTCAACACCCTGATGCAGCGCTGGGAAAAGGAGGGAGAGGCCTTTTTGAAAAATACTCAGGTGTGGGTATGCACGGTCTGCGGTTTCGTGTATATAGGGGACTCTGCCCCGGAGCTCTGCCCGGTGTGCAAAGTGCCCTCGTGGAAGTTTGAAAAGATCGAAGGGAGGGCTTCGGCGTGAAACAGATTGCCGTGAGAAATCTGCGTCTCTGTACCAAAGACTGCCTGTGCCTGTACGTTTGTCCCACAGGGGCCACTGATACCGAGAACAGCGTAATCGACGTTGACAAGTGCATAGGCTGCGGAGTGTGTGCGGGGGCCTGCCCCAGCGGGGCCATTTCCATGGTCCCGGTGGAATATCCGCCCCAGCAGAAGAAGGCGGAGCAGGTGACCGCCCTGGCAAATTCCCTTGCAAAGAGCAAGGCCAGGCAGGAAAAGATAGCCCGTCAGATAGCGGAGAGCACGGACAATGACGAGCTCTACCGGCTGATGAGCGCCGTATCGAAATCCGTCCGGCTGGTGAACGAGGATCTGCTGCGGGAGGCCGGGTATATGCTGCCCCAGAGCGGAAATACCCACCGGCTGCTGCGCAGCTGGATAGAAAATCCGCCTTCCCCGGAGTTCCCCATTGAGGCGGCCAAAAAGCTCCTGGAGCTTATACCCTGCAATGACTGCAGCGATGATAAT
Organism: Candidatus Limivicinus faecipullorum; assembly: GCA_018711755.1. Lineage (GTDB taxonomy): Bacteria > Bacillota > Clostridia > Oscillospirales > Oscillospiraceae > Limivicinus > Limivicinus faecipullorum. The sequence goes on from DVHY01000013.1 coordinate 1,279, forward strand.
AACTATAACAATAAAGGAGAGAATAAGAAAATGAGCAAATGGAAATGCAAAGTATGCGGATATATATATGAAGGCGAGGAGCTGCCCGCCGATTTCAAATGCCCTGTCTGCAAGCAGCCGGCCTCTTCCTTTGAGAAAATAGAGGAGGCGCCAAAGACCAACAAATATGCCGGCACCCAGACGGAGAAGAATCTGGAGGCGGCCTTTGCCGGGGAGTCCCAGGCCCGGAATAAATACACCTATTTCTCCTCAGTGGCCAAGAAGGAGGGCTACGAGCAGATAGCCGCCCTGTTCCTGAAGACTGCGGACAATGAAAAGGAGCACGCCAAGCTGTGGTTCAAGGAGCTCAACGGCATTGGCGACACCGCGGAAAACCTGCTCCACGCCGCCCAGGGCGAGAACTACGAGTGGACCGACATGTACGACGGCTTTGCCAAGACCGCCGAGGAAGAGGGCTTCCCGGAGCTGGCGGCAAAGTTCCGCCTGGTGGCCGCCATTGAAAAGCACCACGAGGAGCGTTACCGCGCCCTGCTGCACAATGTGAAGACGGCGGCAGTCTTTGCCAAGAGTGAAGTCAAGGTCTGGGAGTGCCGCAACTGCGGCCACATCGTGGTGGGCACCGCCGCACCGGAAGTCTGCCCCACCTGCAATCACCCCCAGAGTTACTTTGAGCTGAACTGCGAAAACTACTGAGGGCAGCGGCGGGACCGCCGCTGAGGCGGAAAGCCCGGAGAGCATGGACCTTCCGCCCCGCTTTTGCCCCTGTGACAAAAGCGGGGGAGCAATACTGAAACAATATTCCCAGGCGGGACGGCGTCCGTCCCCCGCCTGGGAATATTTTTAGTCCCCATTTCCCGCAGCCGGCAGAAAACTGCGCAGACGGGGGCGCCGGGCTGGACAATGCCGGCTCCCCCCTCCTGCACGCTTTAGCTTCCATGTCAACAAAATTAACTGATACATGATATAAAACAACAATTTAAACCGAAAAAAATTTAGAAATTGCTGAATAATTGTTGCCAAAACAATAGCTGCGTGCTATATTATACGAGTAAATCCAGCGATAGCTCCACAAGAGGAAATGTTATGTTAACTGAACGGCAGTGCCAACTGATAGAGAGAGAGCTGACGGAGCGCCCGGAGCCCAGGAAGGTGGGGGCCTATCTCTGCCTGAACATGGGTCTGATGCTCTCGGAGGTCTGCGCCCTGCGCCTGAGGGACCTGGATATGGCCCTTGGAAAAGTGAATATAGCCAGTATTGCTGTAAAGACCCAGGAGGGGCTGAGCCTGCTGGAGGCGGACATGCCCCGCAGCCTACCCATGCCGCCCCATGTGCGGCGTTTTCTTGGCCGCTGCCTGGAGCTCTATCAGGGGGAAGACAGCTTTATCATGACGGGCAGCGGGGAAGCTCCCGCCTTTTACATGATGCAGAACGTGCTCAGCGCCGTGAACAAGCGCCGGGGCATAGCCTCCACCCTTTCGGCCATGGATTTGCGCAATGCGTTTATACGCCGCTGCATACAGTCGGGCATGGACCTGTATACTCTGTGCTTTTATGTGGGCATACGCCAGCCCAACGTGATATTGAAGCGCTTCTGGGAATATTTCATTCCACGGCCGGAGAGCGTGGCGGCTCTGGAGGAATTCAGCCTTGACCGCCGGCTGCAGCGGAACGGAGAGAGTGCGGGAGCGGGCATGAACCTGCTCATCCTGGGGGCCGGGAGCCAGGGACCCGTGGTGAAGGAGATAGCCGAAGCCCTGGGCATATTCTCCCGTATAGCCTTTTTGGACGACGATGCGGAGAACAAGCTGGCCATAGGCCCGCTGTCGGCCTACAGGGAGCTGAGGAGGGAGTTCACCGCCGCCATCCCCAGCTTCGGGGACTCCCAGCTGAGGCGGGAGTATTTCGACAAGCTGGCCCAGGCGGGCTATGCCATCCCCCGGCTCATCCACCCCTCGGCCACCATATCCAAGAGCAACGTGAGCCTGGGCGTGGGGGTAGTGGTGGAGGCCAAGGTCATCATCGCAAACGACGTTACGGTGGGGGACAATGTGATCCTGTCCGCCGGCTGCGTTTTGGACAGGGAATGTGTAATAGAGAAGGACTCCCATGTGGGCTGTGCCTGCACCGTGACCAGGGGCAGCCTGGTGCCGGCAAAGATGCGCATCCCCGCCGGCTCGGTGTACGAAAATAAATGAGAGATATGAGAGGTAAAGGCATATGTACAAGCGTTTTGGCAAGAGGGCGATTGACATTGCGCTGTCGGGGCTGGGGCTGGTGCTGCTGTCCCCGCTGTTTCTGATAATCACCCTGGCCATAAAGCTGGAGGACCCGGGCCCCGTGTTCTTCCGCCAGAAGCGGGTGGGGATACATAAGAGCTATTTCAACATAGTGAAGTTCCGCTCCATGCGCCAGGACACGCCCCATGACATGCCCACCCACCTGCTGAGCAATCCTCAGCAGTGGATAACCAAAACCGGGCGTTTTCTCAGGAAGACCAGTCTGGACGAGCTGCCCCAGGTGGCCCAGATATTCACGGGGAAAATGAGCATAATCGGGCCCCGGCCCGCCTTGTGGAACCAGTACGACCTGATAGCGGAGAGGGACAAATACGGGGCCAACGACATTACCCCCGGCCTCACCGGCTGGGCTCAGGTCAACGGCCGGGACGAGCTGGAGATTGAGGAGAAGGCCCGGCTGGACGGGGAATATGCCTGCAATCTCAGCTTTGCGCTGGATGTGAGGATATTTTTCATGACCTTCTTTAAGGTGGCCAGAGGCTCCGGCGTAGTGGAGGGCGGCCCCAAGGAGATGAGAAAGGGGACAGAGAGATGATAGCGGTCACCGGCCTCACCGGCCATTCCGGGAGTTTTCTGCTCCGGCAGTTCATAGACAAGGGGTATAAAGGAAAGATACGCTGCCTGGTGCGCGGCAGCACCAGGACCGACAAGCTCACCGCCTCCGGCCTGGATATAGAGATATTCCCCGGGGACATAGAGAGCGTGGAGGACCTGAGCCGCTTTGTGGACGGGGCGGAGACGGTGATACATATTGCCGGCATCTGGCGCACTTTGAAGCTGCTGGAGGCCATAAGCCGGACGGACAGCGTCAAACACGTCATCCTGGTCCACACTACCGGCATATATTCGAAGCACAAAATGGCCTCCGACGAGTATAAGGAGATAGAGGCCCGGATGCAGAAATATCTGGACATGGGCATGAACATAACCATCCTCCGCCCCACCATGATATTCGGGGACATGCGGGACCACAATATCTCCAAGTTCATAAGGCTTGTGGCAAAGCTGCCGGTGCTGCCGGAGATAGACCACGGCGCCGGGCTCATCCAGCCTGTGAACGCCAGGGACCTGGGCCAGGCCTATTACAAGGCCGCCATGGTGGAAAAGCTGCCCCAGCTGAGCTATAATATCAGCGGCGAGCGGGAGCTGAGCATCCACGAGCTCATGGAGCTCATCGCGCGGTACATGGGCAAGAAGGCCCGCTTTATAAGCGTGCCCATGGGCCTGGGGGTCTTCGGGGCAAAGAGCGTGAAGCTCCTCAGCGGCGGCCGGGTGGACCTGGTGGAAAAGGTCCTGCGCCTGGGGGAGGACAGGAACTTCTCCCATGCCGACGCCACCCGGGACTTCGGCTATGAGCCCGCCCCCTTCAATGAGGGACTGGAGCGGGAAGTGAAGGAATTTTTACAGCAGAGGAAGGCCTGAGATGCCCAAAAAGATACTCATACTCTCCAACCACTACATAACCATCTACGCCTTCCGCCGGGAGCTGGTGGCAGAGCTCTGCGCCCGGGGACACCAGGTGTACATCTCGTCCCCCTATGATGAGCGCAACAGCTACTTTGAGCAGCTGGGCTGCACCATGATAGACACCCCCATGTCCCGCCGGGGCATGAACCCGGTGGAGGATTTGAAGCTGGTGAGCCGCTACAGAAAGATAATGGCGGAACTGAAGCCGGATATCATATTCAGCTATACAATAAAACCAAATATCTACGGCACCATGGCCTCCAATGCCCTGGGTCTCAGGCAGGTGTGCAACATCACCGGCACCGGCGCCACCTTTTTGAAGGAGAGCATGCTGGCAAAGCTGGTGCGCCAGCTGTACCGGATGTCCATAAGGAAATGCTATAAGGTGTTTTTCCAGAACACCGGGGACCGGGACTACTTCATCCGCCACGGCATGGTGAAGGACAATTACGACCTGCTGCCCGGCTCCGGGGTGAATCTCAGCCAGCACAGTCTCACGGAGCTGCCGGGAGAAGAGGAGATACGCTTTATCTATGCGGGCCGGGTCATGGCGGTAAAAGGCATAGACGAGTATCTGGAGTGCGCCCGGGTCATCCGGGAGCTGATACCCAATACCAGGTTCTATATCGCCGGCTTCACCGAGGAGGAGAAGTCCAAGAAGATGGTGGAGCACTATAACGCCATAAAGGTGGTGGACTACCTGGGCTTCCAGGAGGACATCGACCGCTGGCTGCGCTGCTGCCACTGCCTCATCCTGCCCTCATTGGGTGGGGAAGGCGTGCCCAATGTGCTGCTGGAGGCCGCCGCCACCGGCCGCCCCTGCATCGCCTCGGACGTGAACGGCTCTGTGGACGTGGTGGAGGACGGCGTCAACGGCTACATCTTCCGCCGGGGCGACGCTGCCTCCCTCATAGAGAAGACGGAGCAGTTCCTCAGCCTCAGCCATGAGGAGAAGCGGCAGATGGGCCTGCGGGGCCATGAGAAGGTGGCCCGGGAATTTGACAGGAAGATAGTGATAGATAAATACCTGCGGGAGCTGGAGACATGATAAGAGTCCTGCAAATGATAGGCGCCCTGGAGATGGGCGGCTCCCAGGCTCTGGTGATGAACCTGTACAGGCACATGGACCGGGAGCGTATACAGTTCGACTTTGTCCTGGACCACCCGGACCGGGATGACTATGCCGCCGAAGTGAGGGAGATGGGGGGCAGGATATTTACCATTCCCGGCTTCCACGGAAACGTGGGGGAGATACGCCGCAGCTGGAACGGCTTTTTCAAAGAGCACCCGGAGTACAGGATACTACACTCCCATGTGCGCAGCTATGCCTCCCTGTATCTGCCGGTGGCAAGGAGAAACGGTCTGAAGACCATTATCCACAGCCATTCCACCTCCAACGGCAGCGGCCTGAGCTCCCTGGTGAAAATGGCCCTGCAATATCCCCTGAGATATCAGGCGGACGTGCTCATGAGCTGCACCCGGGAGGCGGGGGCCTGGCTCTACGGGGAGAGGGCCTGCCGGGGAGAGAACTTCTTTTTGCTGAAAAACGGGGTGGATACCGTCCGCTTTGCCTTCGATGAGGAGGTCCGCCGCCGTTACAGGAAGGAGCTGGGAGTGGAGGATAAGCTGGTGATAGGCCACGTGGGCCGCTTCCACGAGGCCAAGAACCATGGCTTTCTCCTGGATTGCTTCGCCCGTCTCAGGCAGCTCCGGCCGGACGCCCTGCTGCTTTTGGTGGGGGACGGAGAGCTCAGAGGAGATATAGAGAGAAAAATAAAGGAACTGGGTCTGGAGACTTCGTCGCTGCTGCCGGGCAGCCGCAGCGACGTGCCGGAGCTGATGTGGGCCATGGACGCCCTGGCCTTTCCCTCCAAATGGGAGGGCCTGCCGGTGACGGTGGTGGAGGCCCAGGCCGCAGGCCTTCCCTGCTTCATCTCCGACAGGATAAGCCGGGAGGTGGACATCTCCCCCCTGGTGCGCCGTTTGAGCATAGACGACCCGGAACTCTGGGCCCGGGAGCTGGCCGGACCTCTGCCCCGGCAGGATGTGTCTGAGGCTGTCGTCAGGGCCGGCTACGATATAAACGACAGTGTGGACCGGCTGAGCCGGCTTTATGAAAAACTATACAGGGAGGCCAACATATGAGCAGATATATAATGCGTCTGGACGACGCCTGCCCCCGGCATGACCGGGACAAATGGCAGCGGATGGAAGAGCTTCTCAACGCCTATGGCGTAAAGCCCATAGTGGGAATCATCCCCGACTGCCGTGACCCCCAGATGGAGCAGTACCCGGAGGACCCGGAGTTCTGGGACAGGGCCAGAGCCTGGCAGAGCCGGGGCTGGGCCATGGCCCTCCACGGCTGGCAGCACGTGTATGTGACCCGGGAGGGAGGGCTGAACCCGGTGCATCAGCGCTCGGAGTTTGCCGGACTGTCTCTGGAAAAGCAAAAGGAAAAGATAGCGGCGGGCATGGAGGTCTTCAATGCCCAGGGCATAAAGCCGGTGGCCTTTATAGCCCCCTCCCACACCTTTGACAGGGACACCCTCAGGGCGCTGCTGGAGTGTACGGATATCCGCAGCATAAGCGACACCGTAGCCAGAGCCCCATATAATAAATACGGCTTCACCTTCGTTCCCCAGCAGACGGGCCGGGCCCGCAAGCTGAACCTGGACTGGGTGACCTTCTGTTACCACCCCAATGTGATGGGGGAGGAAGACTTCCTGGAGCTGGAGGGCTTTTTGAGAGTCCATGAGGGTGAGTTCGTACCCTATCCCAAGGGCCAGACCAAGCGCCGGGAGGACATAGGCGACAAGCTGCTGCGCCTGGGATATTTCACAATGCGGCATATCAGAAGAAAGCTGAACGGGAAATAAGGCCCTATGGAAACCAAGACCCTGATGTTCTATATAAACGCCATCCATGACGGGGGAGCGGAGCGGGTGATGCTCCAGCTGGCAAAGCGTTTTGCCCAGGCGGGCTGGCGTTCGGTGCTGGTCACCAGCTTTGTGGACAGCTGGGAGTACCCGGTGCCGGAGGGCGTGGAGCGCATCTCCATTGAGCAGGAGCAGCTGGAGCAGTCCCGGCTCAAAAGAAACCTCAGCCGCATAAAAGCCCTGAGAAGGCTCATCAAGGAACACCGGCCCCGGGCCGTCATATCCTTCATGGCCGAGCCCAACTTCCGCGCGGTGCTAGCCTCCGCTTTCCTGCCGGTAAAGGTGATAGTTTCGGTGCGAAACGACCCGGAGCGGGAGTACGCCGGCAGACTGGGCCGTCTGGTGGGAAAGCTGCTGCTGCCCCTGGCCGACGGCTGCGTGTTCCAGACGGAGCAGGCCAAAAGCTGGTTCCCCCGGCGGCTCCAAAGAAAGTCGAGAGTCATAACGAACCAGGTGGACGAGAGATTCTTCACTCCCGCCAAAGCCGGGACGGAGGGCTATGTGATGACCGCCGGACGGCTGACCGGGCAGAAGAACCAGGCCATGCTCATCCGGGCCTTTGCCTCAATTGCCGGGGAAGTGGAGCAGGAGCTGCGTATCTACGGCGAGGGGGAGCTGAGAGGAGAGCTGGAAGAGCTCATAGCATCACTGGGCATGGAAAAGCGCATAAGGCTCATGGGGGCTTCGGACAATATGCCGGAGGCCCTGGCAGGAGCCGGGCTTTTCGTGCTGCCCTCGGACTATGAGGGCATGCCCAACGCCCTGCTGGAGGCGATGGCCTCGGGACTGTGCTGTATAGCCACCGCCTGTCCCTGCGGCGGGCCGGAAGCGGTGATAGAGGACGGCATCAGCGGCAGGCTCATCCCGGTGGGGGAGGAGACGGCCCTGAGAGATGCAATGCTGGAACTGCTGAGAGATGAGGATAAGCGCAGGGAAATGGGAGCGGAGGCCCGCAGAAGGGCGGAGGGCTTCCGGCCCGGGGCCATCTTTGAGCAGTGGCGGCAGTACGTGGAGAGTGTGACAGGAGACTGAGATGAAATACAGAGGCATGAGAGACGTGCTGGATTTTTTCACCAGCCGGGAGAGGATATTCAATTTTTTTGATAACCGCCACTGGCTGGACTGGCTGTCCGACGAGGCGTACCTGAAGCTGGCTTTCCGTGCCGCAATGGGTCACCCGCTTGATTTGAAAGCCCCAAAGACTTTCAGTGAGAAGCTGCAGTGGCTGAAGCTCTATGACAGGGACCCTCTGTATACCACCCTTGTGGACAAGTATGCAGTGCGGAAATATGTGGCAGACAAGATAGGGGAGGAGCATCTGATCCCTCTGGTGGGCGGCCCCTGGTACAGCGCCGGGGAGATAGACTTTGACTCCCTGCCGGAACAGTTTGTGCTGAAGTGCAACCACAACAGCGGCGGCGTTATCATCTGCCGGGACAAGAGCAGCTTTGACATTGAGGGGGCAAAGGCCAGGCTGAACAAATTCCTCGCCCGCAACTATTTCTACAGCAGCCGGGAGTGGCCCTATAAGAACGTCAAGCCCTGCATAATAGCGGAGAAGTTCATGCAGGATGAAAAGTTCGACAACCTCAGTGTGTATAAAATACTTTGCTTCGGTGGCGAGCCCAAGATATTCCAGACTATAAAGAACGACAAGACCCCGGAGGAGAGCATAGATTACTTTGATATTAACTGGAACCGTCTGGACCTGCGGCAGAATTTTCCAAACAGTGCCGAGCCTCTGGAGGAGCCGAGCAACCGGGAGGAGATGCTGAAACTGGCCCGGGAGCTGTCCCGGGGATTTCCTCAGATACGTACCGACTTTTACAGCATAAACGGCCGGGTGTATTTCTCCGAGCTGACTTTCTATTCCGACACAGGCTTTGCGGCCTTCGACCCGCCGGAGTGGGACAAGATACTGGGCGGCTGGATAGAGCTGCCTGCAAGGGAGTAAAAGATGAAGTTAGCATTTTTCTACGGCAACCTGCTCCGGGGCGGAGCTCAGAGAGTCATGAGCGAGCTGGCCAATCAATTCACCGCCTGGGGGGACGAGGTGATTCTCCTCACCTTGGACAAGGGAAGCTGTGAGTATAAGCTGGACCCGAGAGTAAGGGTACAGGGCCTGGATGTGGCGGGAGATTCCGCGAACAAGCTGGAATCCCTGACCAGACTGGCAAAGACCCTTAAGGCCCTGAGAAGCTGGGAGCGGCGGGAGCGGCCGGATGCGGTCATCTGCTTTTCCACCCATCTCAGCTTCCAACTGGACCTGGCCCTTGCGGGCTGCCGGGACCGCTGCAGGATAATAGCCTCGGAGCGGGCCAATCCCAGGTACAGAGATAATGAGCCCCTGGAAGCTCTGGAGTGCCGTTCCCTGGAGAAACTGGACGGCTTCATTTTCCAGACCCAGCGGGTGTCGGAGCTCTTCCCCCAAAGCCTCAGGGAGAAGGGCCGGGTGATACATAACGGCCTGTTTTCCGGCGACATCCCTAAGACCGTAACGGAATATTCCCAGAGAGACAGCAGGAGCATCTGCGCCATGGGCCGCCTGGACTATCAGAAGGCCTATGATACCATGATAAGGGCCTTTGCCCTCTTTGCCAGGGAACACCCGGAGCACACACTGAATATCTACGGCAGGGGCCGGGATGGGGCGGCGGATAAGCTCGGACAGCTGGCACAGGAGCTGGGCGTGGGCGGCCGGGTAATATTCCACGGGAACCTGCCGGACGTGCTTGAGCACATCAAGGACGCCGGGATGTTCCTGATGACCAGCCGATATGAGGGCATGCCCAACGCCCTGATGGAGGCCATGGCCTGCGGATTGCCCTGCGTGTGTACCGACTGCGATTTCGGACCCGGTGAACTCATAGAGGACGGGGTGAGCGGCCTGCTCTCTCCGGTGGACGACGCAGAGACCATAGCGGCCGCCATGGCCAGGATAGCCGACGAGCCGGGCCTGGGGGAGAAATTGTCCCGGGGGGCTCTGGAGATACGCAGGAGCCATTCCCGGGAGGAGATATGCCGCCAGTATCACAGCTATATTGAGGAAATAGTCAGCAAGAAAAAGGTAGAGACATGAAAAAAACTTTAGTTGTAAGCTCCCTGATATACAAGACAGTGGAGCGCTTCTCCGTAAAAGGTCTGGGCTTCATAATCGGCATACTGCTGGCCAGAATGCTCAGCCCGGAGATATACGGCCAGATAGCCATAGTGAACGTCTTTGTCAACCTGTCCCAGAGCATAATCGAGGGCGGGCTGGGAACGGCTCTGGTTCAGAACAAGAACACCGATGACAGGGATTATTCCACCGTATTCTATATATGTATGGCCATGTCCGTGGTGATGACCGCCATTGTATATATGGCGGCGCCCTTCATCTCCGATTACTACAGCAGCCCGGAGATACTGATGCCGCTTCGTGTCTATGCCTTCTCCGTCTTTTTCAGCTCCTACAGCTCCATACTCACGGCGAAGATACAGCGGGAGATGCGCTTTAAGCAGATGATGGTGTGCAGCCTCTCTGCAACAATCATAGCCGGCAGCCTGGCGGTGGCCCTGGCCTTTGCAGGGGCGGGCATATGGACTCTGGTAATCTATTATTTCTCACATACGGTTATAAGCTGCATATCCATGATGATTGCGGTGCGCTGGGTGCCTCATTTGACCTTCTCGGTGCAGCGGGCAAAGGAGCTCTACGGCTTTGGCTGGAAGATGCTGGCCGCCTCCATGATGTGCTCCCTGTATTACGACCTGCGCTCGCTGATAATCGGCAAGCGCTTTTCCACGGAGGACCTGGGCTATTATGACCGGGGCCAGCAGTTCCCCTTTGTTATAACCCTGGCCCTGGAGGCTTCGGTGCAGTCGGTGATGTTCCCGGTGCTGGCCAAGTCCCAGGATGACCTGGGCGAGATGCGGGGCATAATGAAGAAAACCCTGAGCCTGGGCTCCCTGATGGTCTTCCCGGCCATGATAGGTCTGGCCGCCGTGGCGGAGCCTCTGGTGAAGCTGCTGCTGACGGATAAGTGGCTGCCCTGCGTACCCTTCATGCAGATCATCTGCATCGCTCAGGTGCCCTTTATAGTGTCGGCCTCCAACCTGGTGGCCATCAAATCCATGGGGCGCAGCGATATATACATGAAGCTGGAGTTTATAAGAAGAATAGCCATGCTGGCGATGCTGGGCCTTACAGTGCTCCTGTTTGACCAGGTGATAGCCATGGCCTACAGCTTTGCCGTAAGCGCCTGGCTGGACGTGCTCATCATTTCCGCCCCCAATAAAAAGCTGCTGGGCTACGGTGTATGGAGCCAGGT
>DVHY01000128.1 GCA_018711755.1 Candidatus Limivicinus faecipullorum
ATGCCGTTGCCCAGGGACTTGTGCATGGCCCGGCCCTCGCCGTCCACAGTCCAGCCGTGGGTGAGGCACTCCCTGTAGGGGGCACCCTTGCCCAGCGCGCCTACAGCCACCAGCAGGGAGGACTGGAACCAGCCTCTGTACTGGTCGCCGCCCTCCATGTACATGTCGGCGGGCCAGAAGCCCTGGTCCCGGAGCATGGCGGCATAGTGGGTGGAGCCGGAGTCGAACCAGCCGTCCAGGGTGTCGGTCTCCTTGTAGAAGTGGGTGCCGCCGCAGTGGGGGCACTTGAAGCCCTGGGGCAGCAGCTGCGCCGCATCCATCTCGAACCAGGCGTTGCTGCCCTTCTTCTCAAAGATGGCGGCCACGGACTCTATGCTCTCGTCGGTGCACACGGGCTTTTTGCAGTCCTCGCAGTAGAACACGGGGATGGGCAGGCCCCAGCGGCGCTGACGGGAGATGCACCAGTCGGAACGCTCCCGGATCATGGCGCTCATTCTGTCCTTGCCCCAGGCGGGGAGCCAGCGCACGTTTTCGCAGGCCTGGATGGCCTCCTCCTTGAAGGAGTCCACGGAGCAGAACCACTGGGGGGTGGCCCGGAAGATGATGGGGCTCTTGCAGCGCCAGCAGTGGGGGTAGCTGTGGATGATATCCTCGGAGGCGAAGAGCATGCCGCTCTCCTTCATATCTTTCAGGATGATGGGGTTGGATTCCTCGGTGCTGAGTCCGGCGTACTTGCCGGCGTAATCGGTGTGGCGGCCCTGGTCGTCCACGGGCACCACCATCTCCATGCCGTAGCGCAGGCAGGTGAGGTAGTCGTCGGCGCCGAAGCCGGGGGCGGTGTGGACGCAGCCGGTACCGGAGTCCATGGTGACATAGTCGGCCAGCAGCAGGCGGGAAGTCTTGTCCAGGAAGGGGTGCTGGGCCAGCATGTTCTCATAGAAGGAGCCGGGGTGGGTCTCCACAATTTCATAGCTGTCAAAGCCGCCGATGTTCATGGCCTTTTCGGTGAGGGCCTCGGCCATGATGTACATCTCCCCGTTGGGGGCCTTCACCACGGCGTACTGCTCGTCGGGATGCAGGGCGATGGCCAGGTTGCCGGGGAGGGTCCAGATGGTGGTGGTCCAGATGAGGAAGTAGAGCTTGCTCAGGTCCAGGTGGCTCAGCTTGCCCTGGTCGTCCTTCATGGGGAACTTCACGTACACGGTGGTGCAGGGGTCGTCCTGGTATTCGATCTCGGCCTCGGCCAGGGCGGTCTCATCCTTGGCGCACCAGTACACGGGCTTGAGGCCCTTGTATATATGGCCCTTTTTATACATCATGCCGAAGATGCGCACCTCGTCGGCCTCGAACTCCTTGTTCATGGTGAGGTAGGGGTGCTCCCAGTCGCCCACAACGCCCAGGCGTTTGAAGCTCTCCATCTGCAAGCCCACGTACTTTTCTGCGTAGGCCTGGCAGGCGGAGCGGAAATCCGCCACGCTCATGGCCTTGTGGTTGAGCTTCTGCTCCTTGATGATGGCGGACTCTATGGGCATGCCGTGGTTGTCCCAGCCGGGGATGTAGGGGGTGTAGTAGCCCCGCATGGCCTTGGAGCGGGTGATGAAGTCCTTGATGGACTTGTTCATGGCGGTGCCCATGTGGATGTTGCCGTTGGAGAAGGGGGGGCCGTCATGGAGGTTGAAGCGGGGCTTGCCCTCGTTCTTTTTCAGCAGTTCATTGTAAAGGTCCATTTCCTGCCAGCGCCTGAGCATCTCCGGCTCCCGGGCGGGCAGGCCGGCGCGCATGGGGAAATCGGTTTTCGGCAGATTCAAACTGGCGTTGTAATCCTGTGGCATGTTTCTTTTCTCCTGTTTATCTGTATAGGATGTAAAGGGCGGAAGGGCCCTTCAAATATAAGGGGGCGCGCGCCGCGGCGCCCGCCCCGAAGATTAGCTCTTATCAGAGGGAAAAGGGCTGAGTGCTCTCGAACTTGCGGGCACGGCCCTGGGCTTCAGGCGCCTCTCTTGCGGGGGAGATATCTATCTGTATAGAGGGGTCGGCCTGTATTCGGGAGGCGGAATTCTCAATGCTCCGCACAGCCTCGTCAACCTTGCCGGCTTCCGCCTGCTGCTGAGGGGCCTGTTTAGGGGCGGCGCCGGAGGTGATGGCCTCGATATTGGCTATCTGAGCCGAGCACATGCTGCGCACGGTATCCAGGAACTTGGCGGTGGCGGCCTTGGCCTCTTCCAGGCGCTTCTCCTCGGCCTTGGCCCGCTCCTCGATGGAGCCCACGGTGGCCTTTACCTGCTTCTCGGCGTCCGCCAGCATATTGGCAGCCCGGGTGCGGGCCTCGTTCTCTATCTGGACGGCCAGCTTCTGGGCGGAAAGGACAGCCATGTTCAAGGCCTCCTCATTGGCCCGGTATTCCTCTATCTTGTCCACCAGGACTTTCATTTTGCTTTTGAGGACGGCGTTCTCCTTCTGGGAGGCGGTGATATCGTCGGCCAGTTCCTCCAGGAAATCGTCCACGGAGGCCATGTCGTAGCCGCCGATGCGGGCCTTTTCAAAAGTCTTTTCACGAATATCCTGTGCAGTGATCATGTGCTTATCCACCTTTCGTTGTTATGTCTTAGAAGTAGTGCCCGGCGCTCTCGGGCTGCTGATCCTGGGTGCCCAGGATATCTACGTTCTGGGGCGTTATGAAATAGGTCTTGGCTGATACCGGGGTGATCTTCCCCTGAAGGGCGAAGGCGATGCCGGACAGGAAATCCAGCAGCCGCCGGGCCATATCCGTAGGGACGCCTTCCAGGGTCATCACCACGGTGAGCTTGCGGTGCATATAGTTCACCAGTTCCCCGGCCTCGTCAAAGCTCTTGGGGCTGAAGAGGATGACCTGGGTATCCTTGCCGCCGAAGTTCACCATCCGTTCCCGGCCGGGGGCTTTGGGTCTGGCGTTCTTCCTCAGGCCCAGGTTGGCGAAGATGCCGCCGGAGCCGGAGTTCTCGCCGCCGCTCTGCTGGCCCTGGTTTTCCGGGGCGGGGGTATCGTCGGCAAAGGAGTTTTCAAAGACCATCTGCGCGGAGCTGGTCTTGGGCTGGGCCTCAGCCTTGGGCTGGGGCTTGAAGCTCACATCCGCCCCCTCGAAGAAGTCGTCGTCATCCTCATAAGGCTGGGTGAGCTTTTTTAATTCATCCATGAAACCCATGGCGTTCCTCCAGTGAAAGTGCTAGTTTTGACGGGCGGGGTATATGCGCTGTCCAAAGATGGCGGAGCCGATGCGTACCATATTGGCCCCGCAGGCGATGGCGGTCTCATAGTCTCCGCTCATGCCCATGGACAAAAGGCCCATAGATGTATTATCGTATTTTTTCGCCCCATTGTCAATAAAAAGCTGCTTCATAAGAAGAAAATATGGGATATTTTCTTTGCCGTCGCTGCAAATAGGGGGCACGGCCATGAGACCCCGCACGAAAATGCCCTTATATTGGGCGGCTGCGTCTATTGCGGCGGACACATTTTCCGGCCGGAAGCCGGATTTAGCGGCCTCTCCCGCCACGTTCACCTCCAGCAGGATGTCCTGGACCAGGCCCCTTTCAACAGCAAGACGGTCAATAAGGGCCATAAGTTCCAGACTGTCCACGCTCTGGATAAGGGAGACCTTGCCCACTATCTGCTTTGCCTTGTTCTTCTGCAAATGTCCGATGAACTGGAGCCGGGCCCCTTCATAGGCCCCCTGGGGCAGCTTTTCCAGCAGCTCCTGGACCCGGTTTTCCCCGCAGCAGCGCAGTCCTGCGGCTATGGCCTGCTGTATTCGCCCGGCGTCGTTCATCTTGGTGGCCCCCACCAGGGTGATATCCTCCGGCTTCCTGCCGGAGGCCAGGGCCGCGGCGGCTATCTTTTCCTGTACCTGCCTGAGATTTTCCGCTATGCTCAACTACGTCAGAACCTTTCCTTCGTATATATCTTTACCCAGGATAACTCTGTCGCCCACGGCCAGGGAACCGGGGGCAAAATCGGCGGCGGCCAGGGAAAAGCCGCTGCCTGTATATATTATCTCCACCGGCTGTTTCTCTGCAATGCCGGAGGAGAGGATGTAGACGAATTTACTGCCGTCGGGCTCCTGTCTGATGGCCTCCTCGGGGAGGTAAAGGCCGCTGTGCTGGGAGAAGAGGAGCTTTGCGTCGGTCTTTCTGAGGCTGAGGTATTCGCTGCCGCCCTGGGTCAGGCGCAGCAGTATGGCCCGCTTGCCTCCGCTGCTTTCCGACAGGGAGAGGACCTGGGCCTGGACGCTCTCCTCCAGGCCCTCAAACTGTATGGAGCACTGGCCGGAGGCGGGAAGTTCATCTTTGGAAGAAGTGAGGGCCCAGTAATACCAGGCGGTATCGGTGACCAGGCGGGCGTCGGCTTTATCGCCGGCCTTCCTGTCCAGAAGGGACTCCAGGGCGGAGACGTCATCTGCGTCTATGTCCTGGGGGCTGAGGTCTTCAAAGCCGTCGCTGGATTCAAAGAACACGGCGGAGCAGGGGCTCAGAAGCTCCCGGCCCATCAGGTCCACCGCCATGGTCTCCCCGGCGGCCAGGCGCCGGGAGTCCTCCGCCAGGAGCCGGGTGCCCCAGCCGAAGCTGAGGCCCTGCTCCCGGCGCAGGACTATGCCCTGAAGCCGGGCGCTCTCCTGCAGGTGCAGGAGGCTGACGGTCTCTATCTCCGGCCGCTCCACCCTGGAATAGAGGGCGGCGGCGGAGTAGGCGCACACGGCCAGAAATATCAGGGCAGCCGTAAAAGAGAAATAGCGGGCCGAGTCCACGGCTTATGTATCCCCTTCAAAGTCCAGGGGCCTGGGGGGCACCACCGTGGATATGGCGTGCTTATAGATAAGCTGCTGCTTGCCGTCGCTGTCCAGCACCACGGTGAAGCCGTCAAAGCCCTTGACTATGCCGTGGAGCTGGAAACCGTTCATGAGAAACATGGTGACGGTAGAGCGTTCCTTCCTCAGCTGGTTTAGGAAATTATCCTGGAGATTTTGCGTTTTCTGCATTTCAGCCAACTCCTTTTTTTCTCAGAGCGGCCTTTATCCCCGCCGCCCTGTCATGATGTATTTGCGTCTGTTCAGACTACATCATGATATACCGCAGCCGAGGAAAAACTTTGTCGAAAGGGCTCGGGCGTATTCAAAATCCGGCTCGCCCTCCCAGAGTATATCCAGGGCCTGGGTGTTGCGGCGAAACCAGGTGAGCTGGCGTTTGGCGTAGCGGCGGCTGCGCAGCTTTATGAGCTCCACGGCCTCCCGGGGGCTGAGCTCTCCCAGGAGGGCCTGGGCGGTCTCCTTGTAGCCTATGGCCTGCATGGCGGTGCAGCTGGGGGAGAGGCCCCGGTCCAGCAGCTCCTCCACCTCCCGGAAGAGGCCCTGCTCCACCATCAGGTCCACCCGCCGGTCTATGCGCTCATAGAGCCGGGAACGGTCCCTGAAGCCCAGGTGGACGGCGGCGGCCTGAAAGCGGGGGGGCAGGGAGCGGGTGTATTCGTCGTGCTCAGTTATGGTCATGCCGGTGAGCTCATATATCTCCAGAGCCCGGATTATCCTCCGCCTGTCCGAGGGCGGGAGCTTTGCGGCTCTCTCCGGGTCAATGGCGGCCAGGCGGCGGAGCAGCTCTCCGCCTCCCAGCTGGTCGTATTCCCGGCCCAGCCTCTCCCGCAGCCCCAGGTCGGAGTCTGCGGCGGCGAAGTCCCGGCCGGAGATGAGGGAGTCTATATAAAGCCCGGTGCCGCCCACGATCACCGGCAGCTTCCCCCGGCTGATTATGTCCCGGCAGCACTCCTCCGCCTGCCGCACATAGCGGGCCACGGAGTAATCCTCCCAGGGCTCCGCCACATCCAGCATGTGGTGGGGGACCCGGGCCCGCTCGGCCGCCGTGGCCTTGGCGGTGCCGATGTCCATGCCCCGGTAGACCTGCATGGAGTCGGCGGAGACTATCTCTCCCTTATACTGTAAGGCCAGCTCTATGCCCAGGGCGGTCTTGCCCGAGGCGGTGGGGCCGGCCACGACTATCACTTTGTCCGCCATGGCCGCCTCACACGATGCGCTTGAAGAGCTTGTCCAGCTCCCGGCGGCTGAGGCTGACGGACACGGGCCTGCCGTGGGGGCAGTACTTCACCCTTCCCGAGAGCACCGCCTCCGCCAGCTTTTCCAGCTCTTTTTTGTCCGTGTCCCAGCCGGCCTTGATGGCGGCCTTGCAGGCGACGGTGTGGAGTATCTCGTCCCGGGCAGAGGCCGGGTCCGGGGCCTTGCCCTGGCGGAGCTTTTCCAGTATCTCCTCCATGGCGGAGCGGGCCTGTTCCGGCTGCATGTCCGCCGGGACGGAGCGGATTATATATTCATTCTCCCCATAGGGCTCCAGTTCAAAACCCAGGGAGCAGAGGAGTTCTCCGTTTTTTTCCAGCAGCTCCCCCTCCTCGGGGCTTGCCCGGAAGGTGACGGGGCTCAGCAGAGCCTGGGCCATTATCTCCCGGTCCTGGGCTTTCAGGGCGTCGAAGATCATCCGCTCGTGGGCGGCGTGCTTGTCTATGAGCAGCAGGCCCTCTTCCAGCTCCACTATGATATAGGTGTTCATAGCCTCGCCCAGTATCTTGTGGTAAGGGGCCTCCTGACTTTCAACATTTTGAACAGAGTTTTCCACATCCCCAGGCGCGGACAGCCCGGAAAAGTCAGCAATATCGCCGTTTTTCCCTTTTTCCCGGGTCGAATCCGGGACGGGCGTGACGAATTTGGGGAAAGGGCCCATATCCAGGCGGGTCTGGACAGGCTGCCGGAAGGAGCGCAGGGAGGGGCCTTCCCCCCCGGGGAGGGCCTCCGCTGAGGGGCGGAAAGGGGCCGGCTCAGGGGCCTTGGGGAGGACGGCGCCGCCGGGGGCGAGGGTCTGGGCTCCGCTTTTACAGGCGGGGCTTTTTCCGCCGAAGCCCCCCTCCCGGAAGTCCCTGGCGCTCATGCTGCGGTAGAAATCCTCTCTGGGCCGGGCCATCTGCCTCACCGCCGGGGACAGCTGGATATTTGCGTTCCTGTCCTCGGCGCCCAGAGCGGAGAGCACGGCGTGGTAGACCAGGTCGAAAACCTGGCGCTCGGCAGAAAATTTCACCTCGGTTTTTGCAGGATGGACGTTCACGTCCACGCTGCCGAAGCTCAGCTCCAGATACAGCACGCAGGCGGGGTAGCGCCCGGTGAGCAGGCTGTTTTTGTAGGCCTGCTCCACCGCCGACTGGAGCAGGGGGGATTTGATATAGCGGCCGTTGCAGTAGAAGTACTGGGCGGAGCGGTTGCCCCGGCCGGCGGCGGGGGAGGAGACAAAGCCTTTAACGGCCATGCCCTCGGCCCGGCTCTCGCAGCGGAGCATGTCCTTGGCCACATCCCTGCCCAGCAGGGAGTAGAGGCAGGACTCCATGCGCCCGTCCCCGGGGGAGAAGAACTCCTCCCGGCCGTCCCGGATAAAGCGCAGGGACAGTTCCGGGTGGCCCAGGGCGCAGCGGAGGGCGGCCTGGATGCAGGCGGAGGCCTCGCTGCGGTCGGATTTCAGGAATTTCAGCCGGGCGGGGGTGTTGTAGAAAAGACGGGATACTTTCATGGTGCAGCCCTCCGGGCAGCCCCAGGGGCCCATCTCCTGGATATCCCCGGCGGCGAGGGTGACGCGGGTGCCCTCGCTGTCTCCCCGGCGGCGGGTAGTGAGCTCTATCTCCGACACGGCGGAGATGGCGGCCAGGGCCTCGCCCCGAAAGCCCATGGTGCTTATGGCCTCAAGACCCTTTTCGTCATGGAGCTTGGAGGTGGCGTGGCGGAGAAAGGCAACCCCGGCGTCCTCCGGGGCCATGCCGCAGCCGTCGTCGCTGACTCTGATAAGGGTGGCTCCCCCGTCCTGCATCTCCACGGTGACGTTTTTCGCCCCGGCGTCTATGGAGTTTTCCACCAGCTCCTTTATAACGGAGGCGGGGCGTTCCACCACTTCGCCGGCGGCTATCATATCCGCCACCTGGGGGGAGAGTATATTTATAACAGGCATTGGCAGCCCTCCCGTAAACTCTGATAGGAAAACACATTATACATTATTCATATTGAAAATTCCACTGCTTTTATGTTAATATTAGGAGAAATACTGCGCCCCTCCGGGGACGGGGGACCGGGCGCGGGAAACTTTTTTACGGAGAAAAACATGGCATACGAGAGAAAGACTATAGACCCGGCTCAGATACAGGCCCAGAGGGACATCTGCGCCGGGATAGCCCGGCGCTTTGAAGAGCAGGGGCGCCGGCCCCTGGCCCTGGTGGACACCTACGGCTGCCAGCAGAACGAGGCGGACAGCGAGGAGCTGAGGGGCTATCTGGCCCTGATGGGCTGCGGCTTCACCCAGGACGAGTTCCAGGCGGATATAATCGTTGTGAACACCTGCGCGGTGCGGGAGCACGCGGAGATGCGGGTGCTGGGGAACGTGGGGGCCTTGAACCACAGCAAGAAGAACAAGCCGGAGCAGATAATCGCCGTCTGCGGCTGCATGGTGCAGCAGCAGCACATGGCGGAGAAGCTGAAGAAGTCCTACCCGGTGGTGGACCTGGTCTTCGGGCCCCACGAGCTGTGGCGCTTCCCGGAGCTTTTGAAGCAGGTGATGGACCGGCACAAGCGTGTCTTTGCCGCCGAAGACAGCCAGGGGGTCATGGCCGAGGGCCTGCCCCGGCAGAGGGACGGGAAGGTGAAGGCCTGGCTGTCCATCATGTACGGCTGCAACAATTTCTGCTCCTACTGCGTGGTGCCCTATGTGCGGGGACGGGAGCGTTCCCGCCGGGCGGAGGACGTGGTGGCGGAGGCCAGGGAGCTGGTGGCCGCCGGCTATAAGGACATCACCCTCCTGGGCCAGAACGTGAATTCCTACGGCCGGGACCTGGGCTCGGAGCTGGATTTCTCCGACCTTATCCGCAGGATAAACGACATACCCGGGGATTTCCTCATACGCTTCATGACCAGCCATCCCAAGGACGCCACGGAGAAGCTGTTCAAGACCATGGCGGAGTGTGAAAAGTGCGCCCATCAGCTGCACCTGCCGGTGCAGTCCGGCAGCGACAGGATATTGAAGCTGATGAACCGCAATTACGACAGCGCAAAGTATATCTCCCAGGTGGAGCTGGCCCGCAGCTATATGCCGGACCTGGTGCTGACCACGGACATAATCGTGGGCTTCCCGGGGGAGACGGAGGAGGACTTTGAGGACACCATAAAGCTGGTGGAGAAGGTACGCTACGACGCCATGTTCACCTTCATCTACTCCAAGCGGGTGGGCACTCCCGCCGCGAAAATGCCCGACCCCTATACCCGGGAGGAAAAGCAGCGGCACTTTGACCGCCTCACGGAGACGGCCAACCGCATTTCCGGGGAGAAGCATAAGGAGTACGAGGGCAAAACCGTGAAGGTCCTGGTGGACGGAGAGACGGGCCGGGAGGAGTACAATCTCTCCAGCCGCACCAACGGCGGCCGCCTGGTCCACCTGAAGGGGGACAGGAGCCTGATAGGCCGCTTCGTCCGGGTGAAGATAGTCTCCAGCAATACCTGGGCCCTCTACGGGGAGATAGTCTGAGAAGGAATGGGCGGCAAATGAAGACATTGGTAAAAGGGCAGAAATATATCGAATACTGTATTTTTGCCGGAGTGTTTCTCATACTGTGTTTTTTCCTGGCCAGGTACACGGTGTATACCCTGGACTCCGACGCCTCCAGCGAGCTGGTGCTGGCAAAGCTCCTGTCCGAGGAGGGCCGCCTGCTCACGGAGGACTGGCTCTACGGCTCCGAGCTGCGGGTGTTCTACAGCCAGCTGATATTCACGCCCCTGTTTTCTGTATTTGACAGCTGGCGGGCGCTGCGCTTTACCGGCACGCTGATAATGCTCATAGCCCTGGTGCTGGCCTTTTACTGGTTCTGCCGGGAGACGGACAGCCGGAGCTCCTTTGCCCTGGGGGCAATGCTGATGCTGCTGCCCCTGTCCAGGATATATTTCGACGTGCTGTATAAATTCACCTATTACCTGCCCCATGCGGTGATGGGCTTTGCGGTGCCGGCGGCGGTGTGGAGCTATGCCCGCCGGAAAGGGGAGGGCCGCAGAGGCCGGGCCCGGCTGCTGCTGGCCCTGGGGCTGCTGTTGTCCTTTGCCGTGGGCCTCAACGGCATGCGGCTGCTGCTGACCCTGTATGGGCCGATGCTGCTGTCGGCCCTGCTCATGCTGTGGCTGGACCGGGATGCCCCCGGGGACCGGGGCTTTCTCGCCGGCTGCGCCGCGGTGAGCCTGGCGGCGGTCTGCGGCTGCGCCGTGAACGTTTTGTACCTCAGCAGGAAATACACGTTGCTGGACGTGACGGGCATCGATTTCACCGCCTTCTCCTTTGAGGGGCTGGAACAGGTCCTGGGGGGACTTCTCCAGGCCTTCGGCTACCGCTCCGGGGAGGAGGTGTTCAGCCTGTCCCTGCTCTACTGCGCCCTGGGGGGAGCCCTCTTTGCGCTGAGCCTGTACGCCTCCTTTGCCATTTTGAAAAACCGGCGGGCCTACAGCCGGGGCCAGGAGTTTACGGCCCTGTTTTATCTCAGCTCCCTGGCGGCGCTGTGCCTGCTCTACTGCCTGACCAGCATGGTCTTCACCCTGCGCTACATGGTGCAGGCGGCGGTGCTGGGCCTGCTGCCCATAGTGGTCTGCTTCAGGCAGAGGGAAGTTTACGGCAGAACGGGAAATCTGCTGCTTGTGGGCCTGTGCTGCTTTGCCCTGCTGTGCGGGGCCGTCCACTATAACGAGATGCGCAAGGAGGACAAGACCGGCGCCCAGCGTGAGTGCGCAGACTTCCTTGCGGAGGCGGGCTATACCCAGGGCTACGCCAGCTTCTGGAACGGCAATGTGCTCACGGAGCTGAGCGACGGGGCTTTGGAGCTGTGGGTCTGGGACGAGAAGTTCGCCCAGCTCACCGACCCGGACGAGATAGTGGGCTTCCTCCAGGCCAAGAGCCATTTGCGGCCCCCGGAGGAGGGAAAGGTCTTTGTGCTGCTGTCCGCCAACGAGGACTATTACTGCGAGTTTGCCGGGAACTTCAGGGATGAGAACATTATATTCAAGACCGAAAACTATGAGATAGGGGCTCTCCACGAGTATGTGATCTACGGCTTTGAGTCCTATGAAGAGCTGCGCAGCCAATTCTGCAATGAGGGATGAGACAGATGAAAAGACTTTCGGAAAAGCAGAAATACATAAACTGGGCCGTGTTTGCAGGGACGCTGTTCGTCCTGATCTTCTTCCTGGCCCGCTACACGGTGTACACCCTGGACTCCGACGCCTCCAGCGAGCTGCTGCTGGCAAAGCACCTGGCGGACCAGGGCGGAGGGCTGCTGTCGAAAAACTGGTATTATTCAACGGAAGTTAAGGTCTTATGCGATCAGCTGGCCTTTGAACTGATGTTTTTCTTTACGGATAACTGGCGGATCGCACGTATGGGCGGGACGCTGATACTTATAGGGCTTATGCTGCTGAGCCTGTATTATTTTTGCCGCTGTACAGGGATCAAAAGGAGCTTTCCCCTTTTGGGCGCGCTGGTGCTGCTGCCCATCTCGAAATCCTATTTCAACTATGCCCTAAAGTTCACATATTACGTACCCTATATAGCCACGGGCTTTGTGGTGCTGGGGGCCGTGGCCCGGTTCCCCGGCGAGCCGGGGCGGAAGAAATACCCGGCCCAGGTCCTGGCCGCCCTGCTGAGCCTGGCGGCGGGGCTGCTGGGCTTCAGGATGCTGCTGACCCTGTACATACCCCTGGCCCTGGCGGTGCTTTTGTACCTGTGGCTGAACAAGGCCCCCGCCGGCAGCGGGAAGCTCATAGCCGGCGCCGGCATATCCATAGCCGCCGCCCTGGCGGGCTGTCTGATAAATCAGACGGTCATTATGAAGCAGTATACCGTCCACGACTATACCACTTTGTCCTTCACCGGCTTTTCCCTTGAGGGGATAGAGCGGACCCTGGCGGGGCTCATGACCATCCTGGGCTACCGCTCCGGGGAGCCGGTGTTCAGCAAGGCGCTGCTGCCCAGCGCCCTCAGCGGCGTGCTTTTGCTGCTGTGCCTGTACTGTGCGGTGTACATCATCCGCCACAGGGAGCGTTTCAGCCCCGCCCAGCAGATAGCGGCCTGTTTTTACCCGTCGGCCATCCTGGCCCTGTGCCTGCTCTACAGCCTGACGGACATGGAGTACATGAGCTACCACAGCATCCAGGCCATGGTCCAGGGCCTGCCTCTGCTGTTCATGTGCTTCGGCCGGGAGGAGCTCTTCGGCAAGGCCGGGCGCAGGGGGCTTGCTGGGCTCATGTGCTTTGCCCTGCTGTGCTCGGCGCTGCACTATAACGACATGCGCAAGCAGGACGATACCCGGGCTCTCAGGGAGGCCGCCCAATTTCTGGCCCAGAGCGACTATAAAGAGGGCTACGCCAGCTTCTGGATAGGGAACCTGGCCACGGAGCTGAGCAACGGCCAGGCGGAGGTCTGGGTGTGGAACGACATCGGCCTGGCGGAGCTTTCCGACCCGGACGACATAGTCCCCTGGCTCCAGAGCAAGTCCCACGACCTTCCCCCGGAGGGGAAGGTGTTCATCCTCCTCACCGCCAACGAGGCCTATTACTGCAACTTCACCCGCTCCTTTACTGAGGAGAACGTGATATTCACCACCGCCGGCTATGAGCCGGGGGCTGTGGACGAGTATATAATCTACGGCTTTGATTCCTACCAAGAGATGCGCGCTCTTTTCCTGGAAGGGGTAAAGGGAGAATAAGGAAAACCGAGCCACAAGGAGAAAGAGGTAAGCCATGGCCGAGCTCACACCCATGAAGAGACAATACAACGAGATAAAGGAGCAGTATCAGGACTGCCTGCTGTTCTTCCGCCTGGGGGACTTCTACGAGATGTTCGACGAGGACGCCAAGGTGGCCTCCCGGGAGCTGGACCTGGCCCTCACCACCAGGGACAGGAACGTGGAGGACCCGGAGGAGCGCACCCCCATGTGCGGCGTGCCCTATCACAGCTGCGAGACCTATATCGCCCGGCTCATAGCCAAGGGCTACAAGGTGGCCATCTGCGAGCAGATGGAGGACCCGGCCCTGGCTAAGGGCATAGTGAAGCGGGACGTGATACGGGTGATAAGCCCCGGCACCGTCACCGAGAGCTCAATGCTGGAGGAGGAGCGCAGCAACTATATCTGCGCCCTGGAGCTGACGGGGCAGAAGGGGGGCGCCGCCTTCTGCGATGTGTCCACCGGGGAGTTCTGCTGCGCCGCCTTTGAAAACGACGCCGTGGCCCACATCCTCAACGAGCTGGGCCGCTTTTCTCCCCGGGAGGCGGTGCTGTCCCCGGGGGCGGCGGCCTGCGGCGCAATAACGGACTTCCTGCTGAAAAAGCTGGACGCCATGCTGGAGCGGGACAAGCAGAGCTTCGATTATATGCCCTGTGCCGCCCGGCTGTGCCAGCAGTTCGGCTTCAAGGACGTGGACGACTGCGGCCTGGGGGAACAGAGCGCCGCCGTCTGCGCCGCCGGGGCCCTGCTGGGCTATATAGACCAGACCCAGAAATTCGACCTGAGCCACATAAACCGTCTGGACGTGTTCTACGGCGGCAGATATATGGAGCTGGACTGGGCCACCAGGAAGAGCCTGGAGCTCACCGAATCCCTGCGCAGCGGAGAGAAGCGGGGGAGCCTGCTGTGGGTGCTGGACAAGACAAAGACCCCCATGGGGGGCCGTATGCTCCGCTCCTGGATAGAGCGGCCCCTGCTGTCGGCGGTGGCCATCAAGCGGCGGCTCACCGCAGTGCAGGAGCTGTATAACGACAATGTGAACCGTGGGGAGCTGATGCTGGCCCTGCGGGATATAAGCGACATGCAGCGGCTGGTGGGCCGGGCGGTGTACGGCACCGCCGGGGGCCGGGATCTCCGCTCCCTGGCAAACTGCGCTGCCGTGCTGCCCCGGCTCCGGCAGCTGCTGGAGGGCTTCAAATCCATGGAGCTGCGGGATATCAGGAACATGGACATCCTGGAGGACATGCTCTTTGAGATAGACCGGGCCATCTGCGACGACCCGCCCTTCTCCGTGCGGGAGGGGGGCATACTGCGCAAGGGCTACTCGGAAGAGGTGGACCGGCTGCGCAACATCCGGGACAACGGGGCCCAGATGGTGCGGGACCTGGAGGAGCGCCAGCGCCAGCGCACCGGCATAAAGAAGCTGAAGGTGGGCTACAATAAGGTCTTCGGCTACTACATAGACATACCCAAGTCCGCCGGAGTGGAGAATGTGCCGGAGGACTATATAAGAAAGCAGACCCTGGTGTCCAACGAGCGATACTTCACCCAGGAGCTCAAGGAGCTGGAGAACACCCTGCTCAGCTCCCGGGACAGGATAAACGAGCTGGAGTTCAAATACTTTGACGAGCTGCGCCGCAGCGTGGCGGCCAAGGTGGACAGGATAAAAGCCACGGCGGAGGCCGTGGCCAGGCTGGACGTGCTCTGCTCTCTGGCGGAGGTGGCCGTGCGCAACAACTACAGCTGCCCGGAGGTGGACGCCTCCCGGAGCCTGCAGATAATCCAGGGCCGCCACCCGGTGGTGGAGCAGACCTTGAAGAAGGTGCTCTTCGTCCCCAACGACACCTATCTCAACGACAGGGAGGACCGGGTGGCCATAATCACCGGGCCCAACATGGCGGGCAAATCCACCTACATGCGCCAGACGGCCCTCATCGTGCTCATGGCCCAGATAGGCTCCTTCGTCCCGGCAAAGAGCGCCACCATAGGCATCGTGGACCGGGTCTTCACCCGCATCGGGGCCTCAGACGATCTGGCCTCCGGCCAGTCCACCTTCATGGTGGAGATGAACGAGATGGCGGAGATACTGAACCACGCCAGCTCCGCCTCCCTGCTCATCCTGGACGAGATAGGCCGGGGCACCTCCACCTTTGACGGCATGGCCATAGCCCGGGCGGTGCTGGAATACTGCGCCGACAAGCGGAAGCTGGGGGCCAAGACCATGTTCGCCACCCACTACCACGAGCTGTCCGCCCTGGAGGGCCAGCTCCAGGGGGTACGCAATTACAACATAACCGCCAAGAAGCAGGGGGGCAATCTGGTCTTTCTGCGCAAGATAGTCCCCGGCGCCGCCGACGACAGCTACGGCATAGAGGTGGCAAAGCTGGCGGGGTTGCCGGAGAGCGTAATCGCCAAGGCCAAGGGCTACCTGAAGGACCTGGAGAAGGGCGGCGCCGGGGCCGTCCCCCAGGGGGAGAGAGCCCCGGACGACCAGATAAGCCTGGCGGATGTGGGGGCCGACCAGATACGGAAGATGCTCCTGAGCGCAGATTTGAACAGCCTCACCCCCATCGAGGCCATGAACCTGCTGTACGAGCTGCAGAGAAAGGCAAGAAGCTGATGAGAGGAAAGCCACCTGAATTTACCAGCCGGCTCAGCCGGGGAGAGACCATAGCGGCCCTGGCGTATCTGCCGGTACACATACTGCTGCTGCCCCTGGCCCTGACCTTGGCCGCGCCCTATCTGGGCCTGGGCGAGGCGGATCTGAACCTGGCGCTCTACGCGGTGGGCACGGTATATATGCTGTTGCTGCTGCTGCGCTTTCTGCGCCGGGACTTTGACCCGCTGCTGGACCGGCCGGGCTACTGCGTGGTGGAGATAATCACCAACTATGCCCTCATGTATCTGGGCAATCTGGTGGTGACGCTTATTTTCATGTTCATCCCCCTGTTCAGCCAGGAAAACCCCAACAACTCCGCCATCATGGACCTGGCGGGGCAGGACTGGGGCAAGATGACCGCAATGGCGGTGTTCCTGGCCCCCATAATGGAGGAGTGCATGTTCCGGGCGGGCATCTTCGGCACATTGCGCCGGTATAACCGTTGGGCGGCCTATGTGGTGGCGACCCTGGCCTTCAGCCTCTACCATGTGTACGGCTACGCCGTGATGGACAGCATATACTGGCTCTACCTCATCCAGTATCTCCCGGTGTCCATCCTGCTGTGCCGGGTGTATGAGCGCACCAACTCCATCTGGTGCAGCATCTTTTTCCACATGCTGGTGAACTGGGTGTCCATGAACGCCCTGAAGATGCTGGAGGCTCTGCTGTGATGGAGCATGTGATAAGGCCCATAGCCCGGATGCGCAGCGACTTTTCCGGGAAATTCGGCATACCCCGCCAGGCGGGGATAGTGCCGGAGCTGGAGAGCCGCATCGTCTTTGAGCCGGAGTACCGGAAGCCCGAGTCCCTGCGGGGCATAGAGGGCTTCAGCCACCTGTGGCTCATCTGGCAGTTTTCGGAGAACCTGCGCCAGGACTGGTCCCCCACGGTGCGCCCGCCCCGGCTGGGGGGCAACCGGCGCCTGGGGGTCTTTGCCACCCGTTCCCCCTTCCGGCCCAACGCCCTGGGCCTCAGCTGCGTGGAGCTGCTGGGGCTGGAGGAGCTGCCGGGCCTGGGCCTGACGCTGAAAGTGGGCGGGGCGGACCTGATGGACGGCACCCCCATTTTCGATATAAAGCCCTATGTGCCCTATGCCGACTGCAAAAGGGAGGCCAGGGGCGGCTTTGCCCCGGACGCCGGGGAGAGATTGAAAGTGGTCTGGGCCCCGGGTACGGCGGACAAGCTGCCGGAAAACAAGCTGGCGGCCCTCGCCGCCGTCCTGGCCAGGGACCCCAGGCCCCAATATCAGCATGATCCGGAGCGCCTCTATGCCATGGACTTTGCCGGCTATACCCTCCGCTTCACCGTGGAGGGGGAGGAGCTCACGGTCCGGGAGGCGGAGCCTGCGCTCCCCGGAGGGGAAAGCCCGGGAAAAGATACGGAATAGCCCGGCCAAAAAGGGAGAGCGCCTCTGTTATATGGTGAAATAGTGACAATAAATAGAGAAGCTGCACAATTTTTTGTACAGCTTCTGCTGCTGTTTGGGAGCTGTCCTTTCCCGTTTGCGGCAATGTAAAGCCCGGGGATGGGAGGGCGCAACCGGCAGTTGACAAATTGACCGGGGCGGGTTGGTGGCGGGAACCGGGGGAAAATGCTAAGCTGGAGCCAGACCCGGGGAGAAAAACAACAGGAGGCTCACAATGATTTTTGCGGATAAACTTATACAGCTGAGAAAAAAGAGCGGCTGGTCCCAGGAGGAACTGGCTGAGCAGATGGGGGTCAGCCGCCAGTCCATATCCAAATGGGAGGGTGCTCAGTCCATCCCGGACCTGGAGAAGATAATAAAGCTGGCAAAGCTGTTTTCCGTCAGTACCGACTACCTGCTCCTGGACGAAATGGGAGAGGTGGAGGACGAGGCCCCGGCCCTGCCGGGGCAGGAGAGCCCGGCCCTGAGGCGGGTCTCCATGGAACAGGCCAATGCCTTTTTGAAAATAAAAGAAGAGACGGCCGGCTATATTGCCTGGGGCGTGTTTCTGTGCATACTCTCTCCCATAGTATTGCTGCTGCTGGGCGGATACAGTGAAATGCCGGGCTCCGGTATTTCCGAAGGCCTGGCCGCAGCCATAGGGCTGACGGTCCTGCTGGTGATGGTGGCGGCAGCTGTGGCCATATTTATCTACAGCGGCGGGAGGACCTCGGCCTTTGAATATCTGGACAGCGAATTTTTCGAGACAGAGTACGGCGTCAGCAGCATGGTGAAGGAGCGCCGGGAGCAGTACCGGGAGCGGTATATGCGCAATAATATCATCGGGGTGTGCCTTTGCATCCTTGCGGCCATACCTCTGTTTGGCAGCGTGGCCCTGGAGGTGGAGAATCAGCTTTTGCCTGTGGGGCTGCTGTGTGCCACTCTGGTGATAGTCGGCCTGGGAGTGAGGCTCCTGGTGCGCAGCGGCACGGTCTGGGGCGGCTTTGAGCGGCTGCTGGAGGAGGGGGAGTATACCCGGGAGGAGAAGAAAAAGCAGCCCCTTGTCTCCAAAATAAGCCAGGTCTATTGGATGCTGGCGCTGGCGGGATATCTGGCCTACAGCTTTATTACAAATGACTGGAACAGAAGCTGGATAGTCTGGCCGGTGGCGGCGGTGCTCTTCCCGGCGGTGACCGCCCTCATCCTGCTGTTTGCAAAGAAGAATAATTAAAAACAGAGAAATCGGGAAAGCCCGGACAAACAACAATCCCGGCCGCAGCTGCGGCCGGGATTATCGCTTGTATTACCAGGAATTCAGATGAGGCCCTGGATAAGTATTACCAGGATGAGCAGGGGCAGAACGAACTGGAAGTAGCGTTTCAGCCTGGGGGACATCTTCAGGCCGCTGCCCTGGTTGGCCTCGGCGATGTAGTTGTCGAAGCCCCAGCCCCACTTGCTCACGCAGAACAGCAGGTAGACAAGGGAGCCGATGGGCAGCAGCAGGTTGCTGACGATGAAGTCCTCGGTGTCCAGCACGTCCCGGCCGCCGATGAGATGCACCCCGCTCCAGACATTGTAGCCCAGCACGCAGGGGAGGCTGGCGATGAGGACGAAGACGCAGTTGATGACGACCGCCTTTTTCCGGCTCCAGCCGAAGTTGTCCATGCAGCTGGACAGGAGGTTTTCAAACACGGCGATGACGGTGGTGAAGCTGGCAAAGAACATGAACAGGAAGAATAGGGCGCCCCAGAGGCGGCCGCCGGCCATGTCCACGAAGATGCGGGGCAGGGTGACGAAGATGAGGGTGGGGCCGTAATCCGGCTCCACGCCGAAGCTGAAGCAGGCGGGGAAGATTATCATGCCCGCCATGAGGGCCACGAAGGTGTCCAGGGCGCAGATGCGCACGGCCTCGCCGGTGAGGCTGTGGTCCTTGGACATGTAGCTGCCGAAGATCTCCATGGCGGCAATGCCCAGGCTCAGGGTGAAGAAGGACTGGTTCATGGCGGCGGTGGCCACGTTGCCCAGGCCCACCTGGGCGGCTCTCTCAAAGTCCGGCAGCAGGTAGAACTTCACGCCCTCGATAGCGCCGTCCAGGCTGACGCTGTTGACGGCCAGCACCACTATGAGCAGCAGCAGGGCGGCCATCATCCACTTGCTTATCCGCTCCAGGCCCTTCTGTATGCCGAAGCTGCACACCAGAAAGCCTGCCAGCACGGTGAGGGCCATCCAAATGCTCATCTCCACAGGGTCTGCCAGCATGGCGGAGAACACTCCGTCCACGGCGGAGACCTCCATGCCGCTGAAGGCGCCGCCGGCGAACTTGAAGAAATAGCCCAGCATCCAGCCGGCCACGGTGGTGTAGTACATCATCAGCAGGTAGCAGCCTATGATGCACACCCAGCCGTGGATGTGCCACTTGCTGCCGGGCTTTTCCAGGGCCTTGTAGCCCAGCACGGCGCTTTTCCGGCTGGCTCGGCCTACGGCCAGCTCCATGGTGAGAACGGGCACGCCCATTATGATAAGGAACAACAGATAGAACAGCACGAATACGCCGCCGCCGTTGACGCCGGTGACGTAGGGGAAGCGCCACACGTTGCCTATGCCGATGGCGCAGCCGGCGCTCACCAGCAGAAAGCCCAGTCTTGACTGAAATCTCTCTCTTTTCATCTTTTCCCACGCTTTCATACAGAATAAAATTCGGCAGGAGGTCAAAGGCCCCCTGCCGGAAGAATTAACAAAGAGTCTGCTTTATGAGGACTTAAGCCTCGCCCCGCTCCCGGAGCGCGTCCTTGCGGGAGATGTTCCAGCGGCCCTTCTCGTCGATGCCGGTGAACTTCACCCAGGTCTTGTCGCCCACGTTCAGCACGTCCTCCACCTTCTCGGTGCGCTTGAACTCCAGGTCCTTGATGTGGCACATGGCGTCCTTGCCGGGAGCCAGCTCCACGAAGGCGCCCAGGTTGGAGATGATGCGCTTGACCTCGCCGTAGTAGAGGGCGCCCACCTCGGGCTCGAAGACTATGTCCTCTATGGTCTTGCGGGCGGCCCGGCAGGCCTCGATATCGCTGCTGGCGATAAAGATGCTGCCGTCGTCGTTGATGTCTATCTTGCAGCCGGTGTCGGCGGTGATCTTCTGGATGACCTTGCCGCCGGAGCCGATGACCTCCCGGATCTTGTCGGGATTGATCTTCATCTGTATCATCTTGGGGGCGGACTTGGCCAGCTCCTTGCGGGGCTCGGCAATGGCCTTGAGCATGATGGCGTCCAGTATCTGGAAGCGGGCCTCCTTGGTGATGGAGAAGGCCTCCTTGACTATCTCGTGCTTGAGGCCGTCGTTCTTCAGATCCATCTGGATGGCGGTGATGCCCTGCTTGGTGCCGGCCACCTTGAAGTCCATCTCGCCGTGGAAGTCCTCCACGCCCTGGATGTCTATGAAGGTGGTGAAGTCATCGCCGTCCTGGATAAGGCCGCAGGAGATGCCGGCCACGGGGGCCTTGATGGGCACGCCGGCGTCCATAAGGGCCAGGGTGGTGCCGCAGATGGAGCCCTGGGAGGTGGAGCCGTTGGAGGAGAGCACCTCGGAGACTACACGGATGGCGTAGGGGAAGTCCTCCACGTCGGGGATGACGGACTCCAGAGCCTTCTCAACCAGGGCGCCGTGGCCGTACTCCCGGCGGCTGGTGGAGCGGCTGGCACGGGCTTCGCCGGTGGAATAGGAGGGCATGTTGTAGTGGTGCATGAAGCGCTTCTCTTCCTCTTCCCAGATGGTGTCCAGCTTCTGGGACTCGCTGAGGGTGGCCAGGGTGGCAATGGACAGGACCTGGGTCTGGCCCCGGGTAAAGAGTCCGGAACCGTGGACCAGGGGGATGACGCCCACCTCGGCGGCCAGGGGCCGGATCTCGTTCATCTGGCGGCCGTCCACGCGCTTGCCGGCCAGCAGCCACTTTTTGACCACCTTCTTCTGGAGCTTGTAGAGTATCTCGTCCATGTACTGCATCATGTCGGGATGCTCTTCGCCGTACTTCTCCTCCACCATGGTAACCCAGTCGTTGACCCGGGCCTCACGGACGTTCTTGTCGTCGGTGTCCATGCAGTACTCCATGGACTCAAATTCGTTGGCGACCAGCTTGTCAAAGAGCTCGTCGTCAAAGGCGGCGTGCTCGTACTGGAACTTGGGCTTGCCCACTTCCTCCACCATCTTGTCGATGAGGTCGAGAACGGGCTGCAGGTGCTCATGGGCCTGGACTATGCCCTCGTACATCACGTCGTCGGGGACCTGGTCGGCCTCGGACTCTATCATGACTATCTTCTTATGGGTGGCGGCGATGGTGGTGGTCATGCGGTTGGTCTTCCGCTCTTCCTTGGTGGGGTTGAAGAGGTACTTCTCCCCGTCCCAGCCCAGGACTATGCCGGCGATAGGCCCGTTGAAGGGCACGTCGGAGATGGACACGGCGGCGGAGGCGCCTATCATGGCGCTTATCTCAGGGGAGCAGTCTCTGTCCACGCTGAGCACTTCGCAGGCGATGACCACATCGTTGCGCAGGTCGGCGGGGAAGAGGGGGCGCATGGGCCGGTCGATAAGGCGGGAGGCCAGCACTGCGGGGAGGCTGGGTTTACCCTCACGGCGCATGAAGCTGCCGGGGATGCGGCCCACGGCGTAGAGCTTCTCGTTGAAGTCCACAGAGAGGGGGAAGTAATCGATGCCGTCCTTGGGGCGGGCGGAGGCGGTGCAGGTGACAAGCACCGTGGTATCGCCGTACTTCACCAGCACTGCGGCGTTGCAGAGCTCGGCCATCTTGCCCACTTCCATGGACAGGGGGCGGCCCTCATACATCATCTCGTACTTTCTGTAATTGGGGAACTGCTTGTTGGTGATTATCATCTGGATTCTCCTTTGATTTTTCAGTACATCCCCCATACTTAGCACTTGAAAAAGAGCCCGGCCCCGGTCATGGCGGCGGGAGCTTTTTCAAATACTAAGCAATGAGGGGAGTACATTGTTTACCTTTGGACTAGGCTGTTGGAACAGCGAGGTTTTGCTCTTTTGCCGAATCAAAGCCCAGCGCAAGCGGGTTTGATTCGGATAAGGAGGAACAACGAAATGGATGAGCGGCATCGGAAACTCCATATGAGATTCCGATGCTGCGAAGGATATGGAGTATGTTCCGACGCAGCGGAGTGTCGAATCGTATGCCCCAGGCATACGACCGAGGCATGGAGCGTAGTGCAAACCCTCATTTAAAAGAAAGTTTTACTTTCTTTTAAATGAAAGTGGAGAGACAATATTAAATTGTCTCTCCGTAAAAAACCTTCATAAACCTCAGTGGAAGCCGAAGGTCCGCAATCACTTGCGGATGTTCAGCTTTGCGATGATGGCGCGGTAACGCTCGATATCCTTCTTTGCCAGGTAGTCCAGCAGACGGCGGCGCTTACCCACCATCTTGTACATGCCCAGACGGCTGTGGTCGTCGTTGGGGTGCTTCTTCAGATGCTCGGTGAGCTCGCGGATACGCTGGGACAGGATGGCGATCTGGACCTCGGGAGAGCCGGTGTCGCCCTCATGGGTGGCGTTCTCGCTGATGACCTGGGTCTTGACTTCTTTGGTGATCATAGTGGTTATACCCCTTTCAAATAAATACTATACCCTGCGTCTAAGCAATGGGGGCGAAAGGCGGCCGCAGCGGCGGCATGGGCCCATAGCCTGGAACGCGGGCGCCTGTACTATGTGCAAGCCAAAACATATTAGCATCATATCCACTGTAAGTCAAGGCTTTTATTGTTTTTTTAAGGGCCATATGGGCATTGTTCACATATAAAAAAAGCGTTCCGGGAGGGGCGGAGAGGATATGGGAGGGCGGGGAAAAAACAGATATCACAAAATATGCCGCCGGAACGTGTATAGGGTGAAAGGAGAAACAAGGGGATATTGGATTATCCCCGGGGCGGATTATAATGGCAAGGTGGTGAATGTGAAATGAAAGTACAGACAGAGAGGCCGGGCCCGGAAGAAACAGAGGCGGCGGTAAAGACCTGGGGGGATATGCTGT
>DVHY01000129.1 GCA_018711755.1 Candidatus Limivicinus faecipullorum
AAGGTAAATGTCAAGATTTTTTTCAGCTGCCGGGGTGCTTTTTATAAAAAAACGGAAAAGCCGGGAATAAGAAGCAAAAAAGCGCAGAAGATATAAATGCAGATAAGGGGGCGGCTCGAAATGAAAATGACCAAGGAAGAGTACAAAGAATACAGCGAGAGGCACTCTCCCCGCTCAAAGCCCCTGAGGAACCTGCTGAGGGCCTTCCTGGTGGGCGGGACCATATGCCTTCTGGGCCAGGGCATTACCCAGGGGCTGACGGCCCTGGGCCTGGACAAGGCCTCGGCTGGCACGGGCTGTTCCATAAGCCTTATCTTCCTGGGGGCCCTCCTCACGGGACTGGGGATATACGACGACATAGCCAAATTTGCCGGGGCGGGGACTCTGGTGCCCATAACCGGCTTTGCAAATTCCGTGGTGGCCCCGGCCCTGGAATTCAAGACAGAAGGTTTTATCCTGGGCGTGGCCGCCAAAATGTTCATCATCTCCGGGCCGGTCATAGTATACGGCATATCATCCGGCTTTATATATGGCCTGCTGCTTCTGCTCTTCGGAGCATAAAAGAGGCCGGGCCGCATAAATATATGAATATAAAAGGAGAACGTCATGGCAAAAAAGGATAAGAAAAAGCAGAAAAATCAGCCTCCCGTGACCACCGGCTACGACAGCCGCTCCATTGACAGGGAAAGGCGGGGCTCCTCCTACCGGGAGGGCTCCGATGTCCCCGACGGCGTCACCGGAAACTGGAGCTGAAAAAAACCGAAAGGCCGGCTGCTTCCGGCCTTTCGGCTATACATATTGAAGTCTTTCAGGGGATAGGACCGCTCCGGCGGCCCCTGAGAAGAAGCGGCGCCGGACTCACTTCCCGGCGGCCATGGGGCTGCTGTACTTGCTGGCCACCATGTCCTGGGAGCAGCTTATGAGCCTGCGGATATTCTTGTCATGCATGCGCTTTTCGCTGATGATTATGCCCAGGGAGCGGAAATACCTGGGGGAGAGGGACACGGTGCGCACCGCATAGGGCATGTCCTTGACCACCAGCCGCGAGAGTATGGTGACGCCCAGAGAGTGCTCCACCATGGAGACTATGGACTCATCGTCCAGATTGGTGGTGTTGACTACAGGCTCTATCTTCCTGGACGCGGCGGCAAAGATCGGCAGTATGTACATGTCAAAGCCCTGGGAGGGCATGAGGAAATTGCTGCGGTCAAACAGCTCCACAGGCATCACGTTCCCCTCCAGAGGGAAAGAGGCGGGCAGCACCGCCACCAGCTCGTCCTCCCACAGAGGTATCCAGCCCAGACCCTGGGCAAGAGGCTCGTAATAGCTGGTCATCACGCAGTCCAGTTCGTCGTTTTTCACCGCCCCGTAGAGCTCCAGCAGTCCGTCCATGATAACGGATATCCTGGTATCAGGACAGACCTTGCGGTAATTGGCGATTATCTGGGGCACCCAATGGCGGGCAATGCTGGAGTAGGCGCCCAGCCGCAGGGAGGAACAGTTGCGCTGGTGCAGCCTCTCGGCAGACGCGCTGAGAGACTCCGCCGCCTCCACCAGACGGCGCATCTCCGGCAGCAGCTCCTGCCCCGCAGGGGACAGGCGCACGCCGCTTTTGCTGCGCACCAGAAGGTTGAGACCCAGCTCGATTTCCAGGGAATTCATCATATGGGTAAGCCCGGATTGAGTATATCCAAGCTCTGCGGCGGCCGCAGTGAGACTGCCCCTGTCCACTGCGGCAAGCAATGCCTGAACTTTTTTAATATCCATTGTTAAAAAATTCGCTTTCTTTCTTGAATTTTAGGCATTTTATAAAGCTATCCATGAAAAAATCTTATTACATATATAATAATGTAGAGTTTTAAAAAAAGCAAGCCAAATGTTATAATTAGTTCACAATTTAGAATCGAGTCCCGGCGAGTTCATTTTTTATTTTTAGAGAGGAGAGACATTATGGAGAACAAACGAGGTTCATGGGCCAGTAACCTTGGCTTCCTGATGGCGGCCATAGGCTCTGCTGTCGGTCTGGGAAACATCTGGGGATTCCCCAACAAGATGGGCGCCGGCGGAGGATTTACCTTCCTGGTCGTCTACCTGTTCCTTGCGGTATTCGTGGGCATGCCCATCATGGTCAGTGAGCTGGCTATGGGCCGTAAGACCGGCCGCGGCGTCATAGGCGCATACAAAAAGGCCACCAAGAAGTTCAAATGGCTGGGCTGGCTGGGCGTTCTGGCTCCCTTCCTCATAATGAGCTTCTATTCCGTGCTGGGCGGCTACTGCCTCCAGTACATGTCCCTTAACCTGGCTGAGCTGAGCTTCGGCCTCAGCGGCATCTTCGGCAGCACCATCACCGGTTCCGCCACCTTCGGCTCCATGCTCACCACCCCCTTCGGCTGCGTGATATTCACCCTGCTGTTCCTGGCTATCTGCATGATAATCGTCAAGGGCGGTATCTCCGGCGGTATTGAGAAGTTCAACAAAGTGGGCATGCCCGCCCTGTTTGTAATGCTCCTCATCGTCATCATCCGCTCCGTTACTCTGCCCGGTGCCGAGGAAGGACTTAAGTTCATGTTCATTCCCGGCTACGCCGTAGAGGCGGGCTTCATTGCCGAGGCCCCCAGCTTTATCAAGGTGGTTGGCAGCGCCGGCGGCCAGATGTTCTTCTCCCTGTCCCTGGCAATGGGCGCCATGGTGACCTATGGCTCATACCTGAGCAAGGATGAGAGCCTCACCAAGAACTCCCTGATAATCGTCACCTCCGATACCATCATCGCTCTGATGGCCGGCTTTGCCGTCCTCCCCGCCGCCGTCGCCAACTCCATGGCCAGCGGCATACCCAACAACGAGATGGTTCTGGGCGGACCCAAGCTCCTCTTCATAACCCTGCAGGACGTGTTCAGCAACATGGGACCCACCGGCCCCCTCTTCGGCGTGCTGTTCTATCTGCTGGTGGTCATTGCCGCAATCACCTCTGCGATCTCCCTTATGGAAGTTATTGCCACCCTCTTCCTTGACCGGGCACACGATGCCGGCAAGGAGGGCAACCGTACCAAGATCACTCTTTGGGTCAGCTTTGCCATCACCATCGAGGCTGTCCTGGTGGCCGTCTGCGGCCTGGGCGAGAACGGCATAGCTCCTGCGACTCTGCTGGGCAAGGAGATCACCAGCAGCCCCGTGCTCATGGACTGCTGGCTGGACTTCATGGACTGCTGGTCTGAAGGTCTGGCAATGCCTATCGGCGCCATGCTCATGTCTGTGATGGTAGCCGCCGAGCTGAAACCCAAGTACATACTGGAGGAGGTCAACGGCAATAAGCCAGGCTTCTTCTACTGGTTCTACCGCATCTGCATCATAGTCATTGCTCCTGTGATCATGGCTCTGGTTCTGGCCGGTCAGATAGTGGCCTTCTTCACCAACGTGGACGGCAGCAACGCAGCTTCCGTGGAGACGATCAGCTATATAGTATCCTTCATCATCCTTGTGGTTGG